>CACYEU010000192.1 GCA_902773445.1 uncultured Lachnospiraceae bacterium
GAAGTCAGTGCGAGCGACAGCGCGAGCCTGAACGGCGCTGACGCCCTGACAGGCGAGCAGCTTGCCAGCACGATCACGGCAAAGGATATCGGCGACGCAGCTGAAAACGGCGACATGATCGCCGATCTCGTGATGAGCAGAGCCTGCGAGATGATCGGTAAGGGTCTCGCGATGCTCGCGGTCTGCGTGGCACCCGAGATCATTCTGATCGGCGGCGGTATCTCGAAGTCCGGCGACTATCTGCTTGAGCGCGTGCGGGCTTCCTATAAACGCAGAGTCTTCCCGAATCTCAGAGATGTGCCGATCGAACTGTCGGCGATCCCCGAGATGGCCGGTATGCTCGGAGCGGATTATATGATCGAACATGTCGTTTACGGCATTTGAAATAAGCGTTGGAGGTGAAACGATTGAAGAAACTGATGACAGGTGATGAGGCGGTCGCCAGAGGTGCATACGAAGCCGGCGTACGTTTTGCAAGCGCGTATCCGGGCACCCCGTCGACCGAGATCCTTGAGAATATGGCTCTTCACAAAGATGTGACAGCTGAGTGGGCGCCAAATGAAAAGACCGCGATGGAGTCGGCGATCGGCGCCGCGATCGCGGGGGCCAGAAGCATGGTGTCGATGAAGCATGTCGGCATGAATGTCGCGGCCGATCCGATGTTCACATGGGCCTATATGGGCGTGAACGCCGGCAATATGATCGTGACGGCGGATGAGCCGGGCATGTATTCGTCCCAGAATGAGCAGGACAACCGCAATTACGCGAAAGCCGCGAAGCTTGCGATGTTCGAGCCTGCTGATTCCCAGGAATGTATCGATATGGTCAAGGCCGGATTCGATCTCTCCGAAGAGTATGACACGCCGTTTATTCTGCGTATGACGACACGCGTCTGCCATTCGAAGTCGATTGTCGAGATCAGTGAGCGCGACGAGAAACCTCTTAAGGACTGGGAGCCGAACCCGGGCAAATATGTCTGTCTGCCCGCGATCTCGCGCGTGCTGCGCGTCAAGCTCGAGGAAAGACTCGCAAAACTTGCAGAGTACAGCGAGACATCACCGTTTAACCGCGCCGAATATCACGACGGCTCAAAGACCGGTGTGATCGCCTCCGGTGTATGCTATTACTACGGACGCGAAGTTTTCGGCGATGATGCTTCTTATCTGAAGCTCGGATTCACCTATCCGCTGCCGGAAAACCTGATTAAAGAATTCTGCTCGAAGATGGACGAAGTCTATATTCTCGAGGAGAATGATCCGTATATCGAAGAATTTGTCAAGCAGTGCGGTGTTTCCTGCACGATCCACGGCAAAGACATGTTCCCGCCGTACGGCGAGATGACTCCGGACGTGATCCGGGCGTCAGCCGGCATGGAAAGCCTGCCGACGATCGAATTTGACCGCTCGAAGCTGATCAACCGCGCTCCGGCGCTCTGTGCCGGGTGTCCGCACAGAGGATTGTTCTACCGTCTCGGAAAGCGCAAGGATATCATGATCAGCGGCGATATCGGCTGCTATACGCTGGCAGCAGGCAAGCCGTACAACGCGATGAATTCGACCGTCTGCATGGGCGCGAGTATTTCGATCGGCCACGGCGCGCAGAAAGTATTTAACATGGGCGACTCAGGCCGCAAGGTCGTGACTGTTCTCGGCGACTCGACATTTTTCCACACAGGCGTCAATTCGCTGATGAATACGGTCTACAACGGCAGCAATACAGTCAATATCATCCTCGACAACCGGATCACCGGCATGACCGGACACCAGGATAATCCGGGAACCGGTTTCAACGCGCAGGGCGATCCGACGACGATGATCGATATGGAGACACTGGTCCGCGCGCTCGGCATCAAGCATGTCAAAGTCGTCAACCCGAACAATCTCGACGAGGTCGACGCGGCACTAGATGAGTTCCTTGCGCTCGACGAGCCGTCGGTGATCATCACACGCTGGCCGTGTGTGCTCAAGAAGTTCTCGCAGGCTGACCTCGATGAATTCGACGATCTGTTTGCGACCAAAGACAGAGTCGATCCCGATAAATGCATCGGCTGCCGCAAATGTCTGACCGTCGGATGCCCGGCGATGAATTACAAGGCGGACGAGAAGAAAGTCGTGATCCTGAAAACCCAGTGCGTTGGCTGTGATGTCTGCGCGCAGGTCTGCCCGGTAGGCGCGATCGAAAAGGAGGCGTGAAGATGACAAAGAGCATTTTACTTGTCGGAGTCGGCGGGCAGGGTACGATCCTTGCGAGCAAGATCCTGACGACCGGACTGATGGAAGCCGGTTACGATGTGAAAATGAGTGAGATCCACGGGATGAGCCAGCGCGGCGGAAGCGTTTCTTCACAGGTCCGTTACGGTGATCAAGTCGACTCACCCGTTATTGAAAAAGGCGCGGCCGATATCATCGTCGCGTTTGAGCAAATGGAGGCGTTGAGGAGTCTTGACTATCTGAAGGAATCCGGAACCCTCGTTGTCAACACCGAGAAGATCGACTCGATGTCGGTCATCGTCGGCGACCAGAAATACCCGGACGATGTGCTCGAGGAGATTGGCCGCCATGTCGAAGAGAAAGCTGTCGACGCAACGAAGATTGCCGCTGAGCTCGGCAACCCGAAGGCAGCCAATGTCGTGCTGCTCGGAACGATCATCAAGGCAATGGGGCTCGATCAGATCGACTGGGATCAGATCCTTGAGGACAATATCAAGCCGAAGTTCGTCGAACTCAACAAAAAGGCGCTCCGCGCCGGAATGGAGGCGGTCGCATGATCTCTAACAGAATGAAACCATTTGTCGCGAACAATTCAGCGGTCCGCGCGATGTTCGAGGAAGGAAACCGTCTGCGCGCGCAGTTCGGCGATGAGAATGTCTATGATTTCTCGCTCGGCAATCCCAATGTACCGGCGCCGAAAGAAGTGAATGAAGCGATCATCAGACTCGCGCAGGAAGAGGATCCGGTCGTGCTTCACGGCTATATGAACAATGCCGGATTCGAAGATGTGCGCGCGAAGATCGCCGCGTCGATCAATAAGCGCTTCGGGACCGATTTTGCGGCACGCAATCTGATCATGACAGTCGGCGCCGCAAGCGGCCTGAATATCCTGCTTAAGGCGATCCTTGATCCGGGTGATGAGGTCATTACGTTCGCGCCGTATTTTGTCGAGTACGGCAATTATGTCGCGAATTACGATGGCAAAATCATACCGGTCGAGCCTGACACCGCGACGTTCCAGCCGAACCTCGATGCATTTGCGGACAAGATCAACGGCAGAACCAAGGCTGTGATCGTCAACACACCGCACAATCCGACCGGCGTCGTCTACAGCGAAGAGACGATCAAGAGACTCGCTGAGATCCTCGAGACCAAGCAGAAAGAGCTCGGAACGGTCATTTACCTGATCTCCGACGAGCCGTACAGAGAACTCGCCTACGACGGCGTTGAGGTGCCGTATCTGACCAAGTATTATGACAATACGTTAGTCGGCTATTCGTACAGCAAGTCGCTGTCATTGCCGGGAGAGCGGATCGGATATGTCGTGATCCCCGATGAGGCGGACGGAGCAGAAGAACTGATCGAGGCCGCGACGATCGCCAATCGGATCAACGGATCGGTCAATGCACCGTCACTGATCCAGAAAGTGATCGCCGAATGTCTCGACTGTACAGTCGATCTCGAGTTCTACGACCGCAACCGCAGGACGCTCTATGAAGGACTGAAGGATGTCGGTCTTGAGTGTATCAAGCCGCAGGGAGCGTTCTATCTGTTTGTGAAATCACCGGTACCGGACGAGAAAGAATTCGTCGCCGAGGCCAAGAAGCATCATATTTTACTGGTGCCCGGCAGCTCATTTGCCTGCCCGGGTTATGTGCGCCTTGCCTACTGCGTCTCCTATGAGACGATTGTGAATTCCCTTCCGGTATTCGCGGAACTGATGAAGACATACAAGTAATTAATCTATTGAATCAATGATATGGCCCGCGCAGTGTTCTGCGCGGGCTATTTATTGTAATCTTTGCAAATAATCAGGACATATAACCGATATCGTAGTGCAGAATCTTTGAAAAGGATTCAAAATCAGAAAAAGTTCTCAGTTTGAATCCATGGAGACGCCGAAACGGCTTCAGAATCCGGCAAAAAGGATTCAAAAACCGGAAAAGTTCCCGGTTTGAATCCATTTGATGCCAAATATAAGGCCCAAGACACGAATTTATGGATTCAAATCAACAGATTTTTCGAAATCTGAATCCATTTGGAGTCAAATACAGGAATTCTTGGCAGTTTCATGGATTCAAGTCAATGAAAAATCTCAATTTTGAACCCATTTGCTCCGAGGAGGACACATAAAATTTGCATTATTTCAAAAATGTTTACTAAAATCACTTGCATTTGCCGCAAGCAGGTGATAGAATACCTTCAAACCGTTGAAGAAGAGTGAGTAGGTTGCAGATCACCGTCTTCCAGAGAGCCGCGGGTGCTGGAATCGCGGCAGACGGCCTGAAACTGAATGGACTTCCGAGGGCGAGCAGAAAAGCGTGAGCCGAGTATGTGAGACGGAGCTGATCCTCCGTAAACAAAGATCTGCGTATGATGGTACGCATTGAGTGGGTACGAGATGTATCAAGCCGGGTGGCACCGCAGGAAATTCCTGTCCCAGCAACTGTTGTTGCTGGGATTTTTTTATTCTTGTCCCGGCACATATACCATCGTAAGCGGCTGAGAAAGCCGCACACCCCGGGGAACCGCAGACGCGGTCCCAGTAGAAAGGAGTGCTCCATGAGTACAGAGAAAATCCCTTATAAGATCTATTTACACGAAGACCAGCTTCCGAAGAATTGGTATAACGTGCGGGCTGACATGACGAAAAAGCAGCCGCCGCTGGTCAATCCGGGCACCGGCAAACCGATGGCACCCGAGGAACTCTATCCGGTCTTCTGCGAGGAACTGGTCAAGCAGGAATTTGATGATGATACCCGCGAGATCCCGATCCCGACAGAGATCCGTGATTTCTACAAAATGTACCGTCCGTCACCGCTCGTCCGCGCCTATTGTCTGGAAGAGATCCTCGACACACCGGCAAAGATCTATTACAAGTTTGAGGGGAATAATACGAGCGGAAGCCATAAGCTCAATTCAGCGATCGTGCAGGCTTACTATGCGAAGCAGCAGGGACTGAAAGGCGTGACGACCGAGACAGGAGCCGGCCAGTGGGGCACGGCGCTGTCGATGGCCTGCTCATATCTTGACCTCGACTGCAAAGTCTATATGGTCAAAGTTTCCTATGAGCAGAAACCGTACCGCCGCGAGGTCATGCGCACCTACGGCGCGTCAGTCACCCCGTCGCCGTCAGATACCACTGAAGTCGGCAAGAAGATCCTGGCCGCTCACCCGGGAACAAACGGAAGCCTCGGATGCGCGATCTCCGAAGCAGTCGAAGCAGCCGTGTCGACTCCGGGATACCGCTATGTGCTCGGCAGTGTACTGAACCAGGTGCTCCTGCACCAGTCTGTGATCGGTCTGGAAACCAAGGCAGCCATGGACAAGTACGGCATCAAGCCGGATATCATCATCGGCTGCGCGGGCGGCGGCTCCAACCTCGGCGGCCTCATTGCCCCGTTCATGGGTGAGAAGCTTCGCGGCGAAGCGGATTACCGGATTATTGCCATTGAACCGGCATCCTGCCCCAGCTTCACCCGCGGCACCTTTGCCTATGATTTCTGCGATACCGGCATGATCTGCCCGCTGGCCAAGATGTATACCCTGGGCAGCAGCTTTATCCCGTCCGCCAACCACGCCGGCGGTCTCCGCTTCCACGGCATGAGCACCACACTCTCCCAGCTGTACCACGACGGGTACATGGAAGCCAGAAGCGTAGAGCAGACCTC
>CACYEU010000193.1 GCA_902773445.1 uncultured Lachnospiraceae bacterium
GCAGCTTTGCGGTGATGACAAGCATCAGGGTGTCGTTGCTCAGATCAGCGAATTTGATTACGCGACTGTCGATGATATTCTGAACGCGGCGGCGGAGGCCGGGGAGCCTCCGTTTATCGTGGTGGCCGACGGGATCGAGGACCCGCATAATCTCGGCGCGATCATCCGCAGCGCTCACGAGGCCGGTGCGCACGGACTGATCATTCCGAAGCGGAGAGCAGTGCATCTGACACAGACTGCGGCATCGGCATCTGCCGGGGCCATTCACTATCTGCCGGTCGCGAAAGTGACCAATCTGACACAGACGATCAACAAGCTCAAAAAAGAAGGTATCTGGTTTGCGGCTGCCGATATGGACGGAAGCCCGATGTATGACGCCGCCCTTGACGGCCCGATCGGGATCGTTGTCGGAAGTGAAGGAGCAGGAGTCAGCCGGCTTGTCAAAGAAGCATGTGATATGATCGTTTCGATTCCGATGAAAGGCAGGATCGGATCATTGAACGCGTCGGTCGCGGCGGGGATCCTTTGCTTTGAGGTCCTGCACCAGAGGTCATCAGGCCGCGGCGCGGGAGCGTGACTCTATGGATCGTGCTTCACTGAAGGAAAGACTGGCGACTGATAAGCGGACGCGCTACTATGCCGGAGTCATTTTTCTGATTGCCTCTTCGGCAAGTTTCGCGCTGATGAATGTCAGTGTGCGGATGGCCGGTGATCTGCCGACATATGAAAAAGTCTTCTTCCGCAATCTGATCGCGGTGATCTTCGCGGCTGTCGTCCTGATCAAAAACCGTGAGAAATCCCATATGTACTGGAATAGAGAACGCGTCTTCTATATGACGCTGCGCGCGGTCATCGGCTGCGGCGGCGTTGTCGGAAACTTCTATGCGATCGATCACATGGTCGTTGCCGACGCGTCGATGCTCAACAAACTGAGCCCGTTCTTTGTACTGATCTTTTCGATCTTTCTGCTCAATGAAAGGGTAAAACCGTTTCAATTGTTCTGTATCATTCTCGCGTTTATCGGCGTGATGTTCATTGTCAAACCGGGATTTTCGGGCATGAGACTGTTCCCGGCCCTGGTCGGGATCTTCGGCGGAGCATGTGCCGGATTCGCGTACACCTGTGTCCGGAAACTCGGCAATATCGGGGTCCCGAAGACCTGGATCGTCTTCATCTTCTCGGCGTTTTCATGTCTTGCGATGATCCCGCCGATGCTGGTCAGCTTCGAACCGATCCCGCCCCGTTCACTGTTCTACCTGCTGCTAGCGGGACTCGGCGCGGCCGGCGGTCAGTTTGCGATCACGGCGGCCTACACTTACGCGCCGGCGCGTGAAATATCGATCTATGACTATACACAGCTGATTTTTATAACGATCCTGTCCTATCTGTTCCTCGGCGAGATCCCGGACGGTTACAGCTGGATCGGATATGTGATCATCATCCTCGGCTCACTGCTTCTGTTCCTCTACAACAACCATCATCACAAGGAAGGAGCCTGAAATGTCATTTTTAATTGAAAGCGCATTGCTGATCCACGGTCTGCCGGGTGTGTCAAATGACGCAGTCGCAGAAGCATTCGGCGATGATCAGGTGCAGATCGTATGGCTTGAGGCAGGTCAGGTGCAGATCGGCGGTCTCGGACGATTTCTCGAATTCCGCGCAAAGGTCAGAGGCGAGGCCGGCATGTCAGGTGCTGACCGGGACGCTGAACCGATCCGGACGGCGCGCGTCAATCATTTCAATCTCGACGATATGATCGCAGAGAAAGCCGACGGCGTGATGACTGCTTCCGGAGCGATGAGTATCGCCGCGCGGGAGGGGATCGATACAGCCGTGACTGCCGGTATCGGAGGATTCTTCCCGGGCATGCTGTATGAATCCGGAGGCAGACTTGTCTGTGACAAGAGAATCCCGCCCGATATCGCGACACTTGAAGAACTGCCGGTGACGCTGGTCTCAAGCGGACCGAAGGACATGCTTGATATCGGCGGCACATTCCGTTATCTTGCGCAGAACGGTGTTGAAGTGCGCGGTCTGACGCGCAGCGCGTACAGCGGCTATCTGTTCAACGGACATTTAGCCAAACTGCCGGAAGCACAGAATTCGACTGAGATCCCGCGAAGCATGACAGGCGGTTCGCGGCTGATCATCAATGAGATCCCCGAAGAAAAACGTATCGAAGACCGATCGGTTCTCGACCGGGCCGTCACCTATGCTCTCGATGCGCAAAAGCGCGGATTATTCTATCATCCTGCTGTCAATTCCAAGATCGAAGAACTGACCGGCGGATACTCTGCGCAGATCCAGCTGGAGGCACTCGTCTCCAACACACGCTCTGTTTGACTCTAATTCCATAAAAGTGGTAAAATATTGAATGTATGTGAACTTATCAGGTGAGGACTAATAAGTGAAGCATCCGCGACTGGCAAAAACTTTGTTGACGATCGTCATGATCGGCTTGATGGTTGTACTGATCTACTTCGGACTGAAACTGCTGTTTCCGGAGTTGCTGAATGCGCTGAAAAGCGGAGATCAGGACGGGATCAGGGTATTTCTGAAGCAGGGGAAGAC
>CACYEU010000194.1 GCA_902773445.1 uncultured Lachnospiraceae bacterium
CATTATATCATGGGTCGCCATAATAACAAGACCGCCGCTGTCTGTGAGGGCTCTGACTGCCTGCCGGATGATCTCTTTCTGGCGCAGATCCAAGGCCGATGTCGGTTCATCCATGACCAGGATCTTCTGCCCGCCGGTCAGGGCGCATGCGACCGACAGTCTCCGTTTCTCGCCGCCTGAAAGCGTCCCTGCCCTGCGCTTGAGCATATCGTTCAATTGCAGCTTGCCGAGCAGTTCCGCATTCTCGTCCGGTTTGCTTCCGCTCCAGAGTTTCAGGTTGTCACTGACTGACAGGTCAGTCAGCAACGGGTCTTCCTGCGGTACATAGCCGATCAGTTCACCGAACCGCTTCCTGTCGGCAAGCATATCGTACCCACACAGCCGGTACTCTCCGGAACGCGCCGGATCAACGCCTGCCAGCACTTTTAAAAGCGTGCTCTTGCCTGAACCGTTCAGTCCGGTAATGCCGATGCATTCGCCTTCGGCCGCATCGAGACTGACATGTTCAAGCACAGTCTTTCTGCCGTATCCGCACGAAAGATCTCTGATCCGCATCATGCTGTTGTCATAGGATTCAGTTTTCACCCCTGATTCTCTTCCTCAACGATATTCGCGCCGCCGTACATGCGTCTGAGAAGCGGTTTTTCGATCTTTCCGGTCGCATTGCGCGGTACGTGGGCAAAAATGTATTTGCGCGGTCTCTTATACTTCGGCAGATCACGGCAGAAATCACTGAGCTCGTATTCGCTCAGATGATAACCTTCCCTGACTTCGACGATCGCGGTAGCGATCTCGCCGAGTCTGTGATCGGGCAGCCCGATCACCGCGACATCCTTGATCGCCTCGTTCTTGTGGATGAAGTCCTCGATCTGGACCGGATAAAGGTTCTCGCCGCCCGAGATGATCACGTCTTTCTTGCGGTCGACCAGATAATAGAATCCCTGTTCATCCTGCTTGGCCATATCACCGGTAAACAGCCATCTGTCATCGGAAAGTGTCTCAGCTGTTGCCTCCCGGTTCTTGTAGTACTCTTCCATGACGCCGGGGCCTTTGACTGCCAGCTCACCGACCTCGCCCTGTTTGACATCGTTTCTGTTCTCATCGACGATGCGGCACTCCCATCCGTATCCGGGGATACCGATCGAGCCGACATGATCGACATTTTCAACGCCGAGATGGACACAGCCGGGGCCGATCGCCTCGGAAAGACCGTAGTTCGTGTCATATTGATGATGCGGGAACACTTCAAGCCAGCGGCGTACAAGTGATTTCGGCACAGGCTGAGCGCCGATATGCATCAGGCGCCACTGATCAAGGTCGTAGTCCTTCAGATCGATCTGTCCGCGGTCGATCGCGTCAAGGATATCCTGCGCCCACGGGACCAGCAGCCAGACGATCGAACAGTGCTCAGTCGATACCGCTTTAACGATCGTTTCGGGACTGATTCCTGTCAGCAGAACAGCGCGGCTTCCCGAGATCAGGCTTCCGAACCAGTGCATCTTCGCGCCGGTGTGATAAAGCGGCGGAATACACAGAAAGACATCATCTTTCTGCTGTCCGTGATGCTTCTGTTCGACGACCGCCGACTGTGACAGTGAACGGTGCTTATGCAGGATCGCCTTCGGAAAACCGGTCGTTCCCGACGAGAAATAGATCGCGCCGTAATCGTCATCAGTGAGCTCAACGCCGGGGTTGACTGAAGGCATATCCGAAACCTCGCGGTAATAGTTCTCGGCATATTTCGGGCAGCCGTCGCCGACATAGAACAACAGACGGTTTTTCTGCAGAGGCTCTGCGATCTGATCGAGACGCTCAATGAATTCGCTGCCGAAGAACAGGACAGAGACATCGGCCAAGTCGACGCAGTATTCGATCTCGTCAGAGGCATAGCGGAAGTTCAGCGGAACTGCCAGCGCGCCGCTTTTGAGAATTCCGAAATAGATCGGCAGCCACTCAAGGCAGTTCATCATCAGAATGCCGACTTTGTCTCCCTTCTTGACATTTCTGGAAAGCAGAAGATTCGCGACGCGGTTGGCTTTCTCATCGAACGCGCGCCATGTCAGCTCTCTGCGGTACGGTTTCGGTTTCGTCTGCTGCGTCAGATCGTATTCTTTCCAGGAAAGCCTGCGAGGATCCTTCATCTGCGCATTTAACGCAACCAGCGCGATATCTTCCGGAAACTCACGTGCATTTTTCTCAAGTAAATGTGTAATCGGCATAGTCTAACTCCTTATCTGTTGCCATTGTGCCCGCGCGGCTTGCGCATCACGGTGCATTTGTTCCTTAAGCGCTTCGAGGCTTTCGAATTTCTTCTCGGGTCTCAGAAACGAATAAAATGAAATCACGGTGTCCTCACCGTAAACATTTTGATCAAAATCATACAGGTGGACTTCAACCACCGGTTTCTGTTCGTCGGAGACAGTCGGTTTGATCCCGATATTCGCGACGCCGTCATAGTTTTTCCCGTCGATAAGGGCGCTGACGGCATAGACGCCGTAAGGCGGAAGTGCCTTGACCGGATCGGGAACGACATTGATCGTCGGCATGTCTAGCTTTTTCCCGGCGATGCTTTTCCCGAAGTTGATCGTTCCCCGAACCTGCCACGGATGTCCGAGCTGTTCATTGACTTCGAGGATCTTTCCTTCGACAAGATCCTCTTTGATATAGCGGCTCGAGATCTTCTCGCTTCCGCGGTAAACTGCGGGCACCACATGAAGTGTATATCCGCATTCATCCGCCATTCGGGAGAGCATATCGATGTCGCCGCGCCGGTTTTTTCCGAAGCGGAAATCCTCTCCGACAACCAGATGTCTGGCATGAAATCTGCCGGCCAGTTCATCTCGGATAAAATCTTCGGCAGCCATCTC
>CACYEU010000195.1 GCA_902773445.1 uncultured Lachnospiraceae bacterium
ACCGACTGCGCCGCTTGTCGCAAGCGCGATCTCGTGGAAATCAACGGTCTCATCGAGATGAACGCCTTTCGCGTGGACCTTCAGAATATCGATACGGCCTTTCAGGTCAGGCCGCTCGACAACGATCCGCCTGTCAAATCTGCCCGGGCGCAGCAGCGCCGGATCGAGCACTTCCGGCCGGTTCGTCGCAGCCAGGATCAGCAGTCCCTTCTCGGTGTCAAAACCGTCCATCTCCGCCAGCAGCTGATTCAGTGTCTGCTCGCGCTCATCGTTGGAGACCATCGAATTGTCACGGCTCTTTCCGATCGCATCGATCTCATCGATGAAGATGATGCACGGTGCGGCCTCCTGAGCCTGTTTGAACAGATCACGAACACGTGACGCACCGACGCCGACATACATTTCGACAAATGCAGAGCCGGACAGTGAGAAGAACGGGACTCCGGCCTCTCCTGCGACAGCCTTCGCGAGCAGTGTCTTTCCTGTTCCGGGAGGGCCGACCAGCAGCGCGCCGCGCGGAAGTTTCGCGCCGACGCTGGTGTATTTCTGCGGATCGTGCAGGAAGTCAACAACTTCCCGAAGCGATTCTTCGGCTTCCTCTTCGCCAGCCACATCGGCAAATGTCACGCCGGTCTTCTTTTCCATATAGACTTTGGCGTTGCTCTTTCCAACGCCCATCAGACCTCCGAAACCGCCTCCGCCGCTGCTCTTAGATATCCTGCGCATCACGATCGACAGCAGGACCCAGATGATCACAAACGGCAGGATAAAGTTGATGAAAATGCTCGAGACCAGCTGCATGCCGGTATTCGGGATCTCTTTTTCAAATTCCACGCCGGCCTTGTACAGCGTCTCCTTCAGGTCTTTGTCCTCTACGACACCTGTCGTGTAGGTCTTGTTCTGGTTCGACATTTCCGAGATCGACGCGTCATCGCCGGTCACTTTCTTTGGATAGATCGTGATCTTCTCCGAGCCGATCTTGACCCTCTCGACCTCGCCGCGCTCGACCATATTCAGGAATTTGTTGTAGGAGATCTCCTTGCTCGAGCCGTTGCCGATCTGCGTGATCAGTGACATGGCAAGCCATGACAACAGCAGCGCCACGCCAAGCAGATACCCGCGCTGACGCCGTCTGTTTCCGCGATTCGGATCGTCGTTCTGATTATTGTTATTATTCATAATGAATTTCCTTTCTTTCCAATTTACATTATAGAAATTTTGGCGCGTCTTTGCAACTGCGCACCACAGTGTTATAATGAGGCGGACGCAGGTATGACCGCACGGTTCTGTGATACGGCAAACGGAAGGAGAACAATCAAATGGCAACTAAAAAACCAAACGGCAAAGCATTGCTGCCGATCCTCATTTTTCTGGTCCTCTATCTCGGGAGCGGCATTTATTTCGAATACATCAATCCAAAAAAAGGCCAGATGGGCTTCTATATCATGTCCGTCGTGGTCGCGTTCGGAATCGCGCTGATCGTCGCATTTCTGCAGAACAGGAAACTGACATTCAACCAGAAAGTCCATATCTGCGCGCAGGGGATCGGCGATGACAATATCGTGATCATGCTGTTCATTTTCCTGATGGCAGGCGCGTTCAGCGGACTCGCAAGCGAGGCGGGCGGCGCTGAAAGCACCGCCAATCTGATGCTTTCGATCATTCCCGGCAAATTCGTCGTGCCCGGGCTCTTTGTGATCGCCTGTCTGATCTCAATGGCCATGGGAACCAGTGTCGGCACGATCACGGTCCTTGTACCGATCGCGGCCGCGATCAGCCACAGCATCCAGATCCCGATGGCGATGATCGTCGGAACCGTTGTCGGCGGCGCGATGTTCGGTGACAACCTCTCGGTCATTTCTGACACGACGATCGCCGCGACCAGAACCCAGGGCGTCGAAATGAAAGACAAGTTCAAAGTCAATTTCAAGATCGCTCTTCCGGCCGCTCTGATCACGATCGCGATCCTCGTGGTCTATTCATTCCGCAACCCGGCCGCGACACTTGATCACTATGACTTTAATATCTGGCTTGCGCTGCCCTATTTCATCGTTCTGATCTTAGCGCTCGTCGGTTTAAATGTCTTTCTGGTCCTCGGACTCGGCATCTTCCTGTTCTTCCTGATCGGCGGTGCCGCCGGAACGATCAGTTTTTCCTCGGCGTTTCTCGCGATGGGCGACGGCACAAGCAGCATGTTCGAAACGATGATCGTCACGATCCTTGTCGCCTCGATCAGCGCCCTGATGAAAGAATACGGCGGATTTGAAGCGATCCTCGCTGTGATCCGCAAACACGCGAAGAGCCGCAAAGGCGGTATGTTCGGAATCCTTGCGCTGACCGGGCTGATGGATGTCGCGACAGCAAACAATACAGTCGCGATCGTGATCGCAGCTCCGATCGCCAAAGAGATCGCCGGCGAGTACGATGTCGAGCCGAAGAAGGTCGCGTCACTGCTCGACACATCTTCGTGTATCTTCCAGGGACTGATCCCGTACGGCGCACAGCTTCTTGTTGCCGCGGGTATCGCGAAGATCTCGAGCGTCCAGATCATGCCGTTTTTGTTCTATCAGTTCCTTCTGACGATCTGCCTGATCATTTCGATTTTGGTCGACAAGAAGAAGGCGGAGTAAACATACTTCCGAAGTAGTGTAAAAACAAATATTATGTAAAAATACTCCCCTGAAAAGGGAGTATTTTTATGAAATACAAGGTATTTACTCCTCAGGATCCGGCCTGCGGATCCAGGTGATTTCTTCTGCGGATCATATAGCAGATTCCGTAACTCATAAATATGCCGGCGAGGACGATCAGCGCATAAATCATATAGTAAGCTGCGCCGGTGCCGAATCTGCCGGCAATCGCGGTCAGGAATGATCCCGGAGACGGGCCGTTCAGAAATCCGTAGTTGACATCAAATGCCCTGTCAAATGGAATCATCAAAGCGGCATAGACCGCCAGAAAAATGACCGGGATGTGAATACGCCGGATCGACGGTCTGATCTGCCGCACGCGGATCGCGAAGATGGCATACATCATGATAGCGGTATGCGAGATAAAGCTTGCGGCTGAGATGACTGAAAACGGCGCATACATTGTCCAGTCAGGAAAGATCAGCGCGCACAACGCGCCGGCAATTCCGGGACAGAAAATCAATTCACCGGTGACCCGGCTGATCGTCTGTGCAGAAGCCCGGCCTGTGATACTGCCGGAAGTCTGCCCTGCGCAAAGCTCTTCGTCCGCATGTCCGGAAAAATGTCTACCGGCCAGATAATGGATCACTGTCAGATAGGCTGAGATCGAGCAGATGTGCAGCGGCAGCGTATCGACTCCGTACGAACCGTCGGCGATCCGCCAGCCGCTCTCGAGCAAATGCGAGGCCAGCACAATGATTGCGAGGACGCCGGCCCAAACATTGTATCCGGCTGTTCTTTCGCAGACGTCTGTCTTATCCACGCGCACTCTTGCTCCTGCAGCACAGGCGACTGCTATTCCCGTCGCGCCGATCAAGAGCCAGACGATATGTTCTTGTCCGAACAATTCAAATCCATTCATGGTTTAAGTTTATCGCTGCCCGGCAAAAAAGACAAACATCAGTCACCATTTGTAAAAACCATTTCAAAATAAGCTGTTTATTTGTTATTATTAATAGTGATAACAGCCATCCGGAGACATTTATGCCAAATCACACTGCACAGATGAATAAGGATGACCGCCGCCGCCGGCGTGTATGGAATTTTCTGATACGTCCGGTGTCGTGGTGGCTGCGCCGTAATTTCGGCTTCTCATGCGACAGCAGCTTTGATCCGTCCGCGATCAAAGGTCCGCTGATCATCCTGATCAACCATACGAATGCGTGCGACCCGCTGTTCACTGCGGTCGCATTCCGCAATAAACCGCTGTCGTTTGTCGCAAGCGAGCATCTGCTGAGGCTTAAGCCCTGGGGCAGACTGCTCGACCGGTATTTCTATATCATCCCTCACAAAAAAGGACGCAGCGGCAATCACACTTCGCAGATCTGCCGCGAACGTCTAGCGCGCGGTGAATCAGTCTTCCTGTGTGCCGAGGGCGAACAGACCTGGAACGGTCTTCCGCTTCCCGCGAAACCGCACACAGGCAGCCTGATCAAGAACAGCAGCGCAACGCTTGTGACTTACCGGATCGACGGCGGGTATCTTGCGAGACCGCGGTGGTCCGTACTTAACAGAAAAGGGCGCGTCTATGCGCATCCGATCGGAATCTATCCGCCCGGGCAGCTGGCCGGAATGAGTGTTGAGGAGATCGACGCTCTGATAAAACGCGATCTGGGCTTTGATGTCTGGGAATGGCAGAAAGCAAGAGGCAGCGATCCGATACATTTTATCTGCAAAAAAGGCGGCGCGGCTGTCGGTCTTGAGAAGGCGGTCTGCTCCTGCCCGTCCTGCGGAAAGATCGGTGAACTGACAACAGAGGGCGATACGATCTCATGCAGCTGCGGCTTCAGTGTTAAATGGAGTGAGACCGGATTCTTCGAACCGGCCGAACCGTTCGAAACGATCGTCGACTGGGAAGCTTATGACCGTGCGGCAATCGCGGGTTTTCTGAATAGCGGTCACCCTGCCTTTGCGGACCGCGGCCCTGATCATACCGATCTGTGGCCGGGCGACGCGGAAGTCACGCTCCGTCTGATCAACGATGATCACACAGACACCGAACTTTGCACGGAAACGCTGTCGATCGATTTTGTCGGCGGCCGGCCCGTCCTGATGATCGGCGGTTTCAAATTCGATCTGGCTGCGGTCACCGGACTGGCTATGATCCTTGACAATCGGATCGTCTTCACAGTCGGCGGCTTTTACTATGAGCTGCGGGCAGAGAATACAAACTTAAGGAAATACCTGATCGCATGGGAAGAGTACAGAAAGGGAGAGTCGTAATTTGGATTATTCAGCAGCTAACATCGCTTTGTGGGACATTATTATTCAGTTGAGTTTTATCGCGGCTGTCATCCTGATTGCCAACTTTCTCCGTAAAACGATCAAATTCGTCCGCAATACCATGCTTCCGGTCGCGGTGCTCGCAGGTTTCCTCCTGCTGATCGCCAAGCAGACCGGTCTGATCGATCTCGATAAAGAGCTGATGGAATATCTTGTCTACCACGGAATCGCGCTCGGCTTCATCGCGATGAGCCTCCGCACGCCGGCCGGCAGTGTCAGCGGTTCAGAGCGCAAAGTCGGATTCCGCTCGGGCGCGGTCATCGTCAGCACTTATATGATCCAGGGAGCTGTCGGACTGATCATCACGATCGGTCTCGGACTGACCGTCATGCCGAAATTTTTCAGGGCAAGCGGTCTTCTCCTGCCGATGGGCTTCGGTCAGGGACCCGGTCAGGCCAACAATATCGGAAGCACCTATCAGACTCTCGGTTTTGCGGGCGGTCACAGCTTCGGCCTCGCGATCGCGGCGGCCGGCTATATCATCGCCTGCATCGTCGGCGTGATCATTCTGAATATCCTGCGAAAAAGAGGCAGGCTGCCCGACAGCGCACAGATGAAAACAGAGAATTACTCGGTCGACTATTTCTACGGGGATGACGAACAGCCGATCTCAGAGTCGATCGACAAACTCAGCGTACAGCTTGCGATGACGATCCTCGTGTACGCAGGCACCTATCTGCTGACGCGCGGGATCAC
>CACYEU010000196.1 GCA_902773445.1 uncultured Lachnospiraceae bacterium
CAGAACTCGACTGACAGCGGATCTCCGCCGTGCTCACCGCAGATACCGCAGTGCAGGTCGCTCTTGATTCCGCGGCCAAGTTTGACGGCCTGTTCCATCAGCTTGCCGACGCCGACTGTATCGAGCCTTGCAAACGGATCATTCTCAAGGATCTTCGCGTCATAGTAGCTGGGCAGGAATTTGCCTGCGTCATCGCGTGAGAATCCGTAGGTCATCTGTGTCAGATCGTTTGTTCCGAAGCAGAAGAATGCTGCTTCTTTCGCGATCTCGTCAGCTGTCAGACAAGCGCGCGGGATCTCCATCATCGTTCCGACTTCATAGTCAAGGTCGACGCCTGCTGCCGCGATCTCCGCGTCGGCTGTCTCAACGATCGTCTTTTTGACAAACACGAATTCCTTGACATCTCCGGCGAGCGGTACCATGATTTCCGGGGCGATATGATACTCAGGATGCTTTTTGTTGACTGCAATCGCCGCGCGGATGATTGCTCTGGTCTGCATAACGCCGATCTCCGGATAAGTGACGCTGAGGCGGCATCCGCGGTGACCCATCATCGGGTTCGCCTCGATCAGTCCGTCGATGATACCCTTGATCTGCGCAACAGTCTTGCCCTTGGCAGCTGCAAGCTTTTCAATATCTGCTTCTTCCTGCGGCACGAATTCATGCAGCGGCGGATCGAGCAGGCGGATCGTGACCGGACGCTCTCCCATCACTTCATAGAGGCCTTCAAAGTCACCCTGCTGAAGGACGCCGATCTTCTCAAGTGCCAGCTCGCGCTCTTCCAGTGTGTCTGAACAGATCATCTCACGGAATGCGTCAATACGGTCTCCTTCAAAGAACATATGCTCTGTCCGGCAGAGTCCGATACCCTCGGCGCCGAGTTCAACTGCTTTAAGTGCATCAGCCGGTGTATCGGCATTGGTGCGGACCTTCATGGTCCGGATCTCATCGGCCCATTTCATGATCGTCGCAAAGTCTTCATCTTCGATCGATCCCGCCTTGACAGGAAGCTCGCCGTCATAGATATTGCCGGTCGAGCCGTCAAAGGAAATCACATCACCTTCCTTATATGTGTTTCCGCCGAGTGTAAAGCTCTGCTCATCCTCTGCGAAGACAATATCTGAGCAACCGGCGACACAACAGGCACCCATTCCGCGCGCGACAACAGCGGCGTGTGAAGTCATACCGCCGCGTGCGGTCAGAATACCCTGTGCAGCCTTCATGCCTTCGATATCTTCGGGTGAAGTCTCACGGCGTACAAGGACAACGCGCTCTCCGCGCTCTCCTGCTTCCTTCGCCGCGTCCGCTGTCAGAACGATCATTCCGCAGGCTGCGCCGGGAGCTGCCGGAAGGCCTTTGCCGATCTGAACTGCGCCGGCAAGAGTTTCTTTTGTAAATGATCCGTGGAGCAATGAGTCAAGGTTGCGCGGATCGACTGCCAGGACAGCCTGCTCTTTTCCGATTTTGCCTTCAGCGACAAGATCGCAGGCGATCTTAAGAGCTGCTTTCGCGGTACGTTTGCCGTTGCGGCACTGAAGCATATAGAGTTTTCCGTCCTCGATCGTAAACTCCATATCCTGCATATCGCGGTAATGATCTTCGAGCTTGTCGGCAATATTGAGAAGCTCATCGTGGATCTCGGGCATGGTCTCTTTGAGCGCCTCGAACTTCATCGGAGTACGCACACCTGCGACGACGTCCTCACCCTGAGCGTTCATCAGAACTTCTGCGTAGAACTTGTTCTCGCCGGTCGAAGGATCGCGTGTAAATGCGACGCCTGATCCGGAAGTCGGGCCCATGTTGCCGAATGCCATCATCTGAACATTGACAGCCGTTCCCCATGAATACGGGATATCGTTGTCACGGCGATAGACGTTGGCACGCGGATTGTCCCAGCTTCTGAACACAGCCTTGACTGCCTCGAGCAGCTGCTCCTTCGGATCGTCGGGGAATTCCTGTCCGATCGCGTTCTGATATTTATCCTTGAATTCATAGGCAAGCTCTTTCAGATCGTCCGCTGTCAGGTCGACATCGTCTTTGACGCCTTTTTCTTCCTTCTTGGCATCGATCAGCTTTTCGAACTCACTCTTTGAAACTTCCATAACGACATCTGAGAACATCTGGATAAAACGGCGGTAGCAGTCCCATGCCCAGCGCGGATTGTTGGACTTTTCAGCCAATGTCTCGACAACGTCTTCATTTAAACCAAGATTCAGGATCGTATCCATCATGCCGGGCATCGATGCGCGCGCGCCGGAACGGACCGAAACGAGAAGCGGATTCTCTTTCGAGCCGAACTGCTTTCCGGTGATCTCTTCCATTTTGCCGATGTACTCGGTGATCTGACCGGCGATCTCATCATTGATCTTCCGTCCGTCTTCATAGTACTGCGTACAGGCTTCTGTCGTGATCGTAAAGCCCTGCGGAACCGGAAGCCCGAGATTGGTCATCTCGGCAAGGTTTGCACCTTTTCCGCCGAGGAGCTCGCGCATATCCTTATTCCCTTCTGTGAATAAATAGACCCATTTTTTGCTCATACTAAGTATCCTCCTGTCATTTATTTCCTTTTCGTTCAATCTGTTCCATTTTACCACGTTATGGAGTAAACAATACAATAAAATTGTAGTTTTTTGTCACAAATCGTAACATTTTTCGCGATTTCCGGCACTTATGATATAATATACTGGATTTCAAAGGAGGAACTAATGAATATTGTCGTTTATCTCGGCTCGTCTTTTGGCAATGATCCGGTCTATGCGGAGAAAATCACCGAGCTCGGAGCATGGATCGGAGATGCCGGTCACAACCTGGTCTACGGAGGCAGCAAGATCGGACTGATGGGGCTGATCGCTGACGCAGTGCTTGAACACGGCGGAAAAGTGACAGGCGTTGAACCGGCCTTCTTCATCGACATGTGCCGTCAGCACGAAGGGATCACTGAGCTGATCGTGACGAAAGATATGTTCGAGCGCCGTCAGAAAATGTATGAAATGGGTGACGCCTATATCGCTTTTCCCGGCGGGATCGGAACTCTCGAGGAGATCACAGACATTATGTCCGCAGTCTCACTCGATCTGATCCATAAGCCTTATGTCTTCTTCAATCTGAACGGCTATTATGACCATATGATCGCTTTGCTTGACCACATGACTGAGCAGGGTTTTATCATGCCGGCGATACGCAGCCAAATCCGGTTTGCAAATACGATCGAAAAGATCGCTCAGGTGATCGAAGGCGCCTGAGTCTTCAGGGGACCTCATACAGAGCATAGAAAAACTGCCGCACCGGATGGTACGGCAGTTTTCTTTTTTCTGTGAATCTGGCTGATTACTCGAGCTCTGATGTGCAGTTCGGGCAGCGTGTTGCGCCGATCGGAATTTCCGATTTGCAGAACGGGCACTCTTTCGTCGTCGGCTCTTCTTCCGGCTCCTCCTGCTGTTTCTTGAACTTGTTCATCGCTTTGATGATCGAGAACAGTACAAGCGCGATCAGAAGGAAATTGACGATCGCCGCGATAAACGCGCCGATGCCGATCGTGGAACCGCCGATTTTGACAGCCCAGTCTTCAAATGCCATACCGCCGCAGATTCCGGAGATCAGCGGCATGATGATATTGTCGACAAGTGCAGTGACGATCGCTGTGAATGCGCCGCCGATGATGATGCCGACTGCCATATCCATGACGTTGCCTCTGCTGATAAATTCCTTAAATTCCTTCATAAACCCTTTCATTGTTCCACCTCCGTAAGTGTTGATTTACCGTTCTTTATCGTAAACTTTTTAGTCTTTTCTGTCAATTGTTTCTGAGTTTAAAAGCCTATTCTTTGTACAATTCCTGCAGACTGCGAAGATACCCGGTATATTCATCGCGCACCCGCTTCGGAGACTCGATTCTGATCCCCTCTCCGATGCCGGTGACCCAGCCAAAGAACTGGCGGCTGACAGAGATCAGCAGATTGACCCTGAACGCATCGCTCCCGTCGGGAATGATCATGACATCCTTTCCGAAGCGGTCAAGGATCACACCGATCAGATCATTGTCACAGCGCAGCGTAATATTCTCATCAGTGCCTCCGTACATTCCGAAAGTCTTTTTTGCAAATGCCGCGAGATCAAAGTCTTCAAATGCCTCTTTTCCGACTCTGTCATGCTCTGTGACACTGATATTCATCATCTTGTCGACTCTGTAATGCCTGATGCCGCCGTTTTCGCCGTAATAGGCGATCAGATAGTAATTCTCATCGTCCCAGGTCAGCGCCCACGGGCTGACCTGATAGAGCCCACCGTCCTTTTTGACCGACAGCTTTTTGTCCAGTTTCCAGTTGGCATATTGAAATGTGATCTGTTTCCCTCTGTTCATCGCCTCATGGATCCCGTCGATACTGTAATAGATTGTCTCATTGCCGGTTTTCATCCGATTTCTGATAAAGACATTTCGGTTGAGCTCACGCGCTTTTTGTTCATTTGTCAGCTTTTCGATCTTACCGATCAGCTCTTTTGACTTTTTCAGCGTGATGAACTTCGAAGACTGCACTGCATCGACCAGCAGTTTCAGTTCAGGCAGTTCAAATTCCCGGCTTCCGATATAATACCCGCCGGTTCCGCCTTCGTTCTTTATGATATCGAGGCCGAAGTCGTTCAGCACTTCAACATTCGAATAAATCGTCCGTCGATCGGCTTTACAGCCGTATCCTTCAAGGATGCTGATCAGCTGAGAGGCATTCAGTGTATGTTCCTCATCGGTTCGTTCAAGAAGCTCGCGCATCATATACAGAAGCGCCATTTTATGGTTGTTTGCGATTGCCATGCCCCGCTCTCCTATGCAAATCAAAGGACTGTCGCAGCATGTGCGGCAGTCCCTGCAAGTCAAATATCTGATTGATTATTTACCGGCCTCTTTCTTGACATTGTTGGCAACCCAGAAGATCAGCGCCGCGATGACGATCGAGCAGATCTGTGAGAACGTATTCTGACCGGCTCCTCCTTTGACAACACTTACAATAAAGCTGACCACATTGATAATCAGAGATATGATCGCGAATACCCAGACCGGCATGATCTTTTGGTTGTCCTTAGCAGCGCGAAGGCCGAGAATACCAACGATCAGATCGAGAATTCCTGCGATCAGAAGCACGATGCCTGCTGCAACCAGCGTGGCTCCGGTCTCTGTGTCGATCTCCGGACTGCCTGTGCCGGCAAGACCGCCGACGATCACGAGCAGTGCAAGCAGTGCACAGAGACCACCCGCGACGATATCAATGATTGAAATGACTTTCAGTGTTTTTTGACTCGGTGTTTTCTCCATAGTTCTTCCTCCTTAATAATCATCAAACTATCTTAATGTATATGATAATACCGACAGGAGAAAAAATCAAAGGATTTATGCATTATTCCATATTCTTCAGCGCTTCATCCATCGGCACTTTTCTGATGCGCCGGTAATCAAATACCATGACGATCAGATAACCGATAAAAACGAACATGAACATCTTGATAAAGCCGATGGGACTGATGATAAAATCAAACCACCCTTCCATCCGCGTGATGATCAGTTTCCACAA
>CACYEU010000197.1 GCA_902773445.1 uncultured Lachnospiraceae bacterium
TGGCTAAGGAAGGCATGTATGTCACACTCAGACTTCCGTCCGGCGAAATGAGAATGGTCCCGGCTGTCTGCCGCGCAACGATCGGCGTCGTCGGAAACGGCGATCACAACCTGATCAACATCGGTAAGGCAGGACGTAAGCGTCATATGGGAATCAGACCGACAGTCCGCGGTTCCGTTATGAACCCGAACGACCACCCGCACGGCGGTGGCGAAGGTAAGGCACCGATCGGACGTCCGGGCCCGAGCACCCCGTGGGGTAAGCCGGCTCTGGGTCTGAAGACCAGAAAGAAGAACAAGAAGTCCAACAAGATGATCGTAAGACGCAGAGACGGTCGTCAAATCAAATAGGAGGTTTAACAGATGGCGCGTTCATTAAAAAAAGGACCGTTTGCAGATGCAAGTCTGCTTAAGAAAGTAGAAGCAATGAATGCCTCTGGCGAAAAGTCTGTCATTAAGACATGGTCCCGCCGGTCCACCATTTTCCCGATGATGATCGGTCACACCATTGCAGTCCATGACGGACGCCGGCACGTTCCGGTCTACATCACAGAAGACATGGTCGGTCATAAGCTCGGCGAGTTTGTTCCGACAAGAACTTTCAGAGGACATTCCAAATCCGAGAAAAAAGCAGCCGTTAGATGATAATGCAGAAAGGAGGATCGCTCTATGGCTAAAGGACATAGATCACAGATCAAACGAGAAAGAAATGAGCAGCGTGATACCAGACCGTCAGCAAAGCTTTCTTACGCAAGAATTTCTGCACAGAAGGCAGGCTTCGTTCTGGATGCCATCCGCGGCAAGGATGTCACCACAGCGCTCGGAATTTTAACATACAGTCCGCGATATGCCTCACGGGTCATTAAAAAGATCGTTGAGTCAGCGGTTGCAAATGCTGAAAACAACAACGGCATGAATGCAAGCAACCTGTATATCGAGGAATGCTATGCAGGCAAGGGACCCACGATGAAACGAATCAGACCGAGGGCACAGGGAAGGGCCTACCGCATTGAAAAGCGGACAAGCCACATCACCGTTGTGCTGAACGAGAAGTAAGGAGGTATTAAATGGGACAGAAAGTAAATCCTCATGGACTTAGGGTCGGTATCATCAAAAAGTGGGATTCCACATGGTATGCAGACAAGAAAGAGTTTGCAGAACTGCTCGCAGAGGATCACAAGATCCGTGAGTTTTTGATGAAGAGACTTCCCGGAGCAGGGATCTCCAAGATCGAGATCGAGCGTGACGCTTCTGACCGCGTCAAGATCGCGATCCATACAGCGAAGCCCGGTATCGTTATCGGTAAGGGCGGCGCGGAGATCGAGAAGGTCAAGAAAGATCTCAGAGCCGTGACCGACAAGAAAGTCGTTCTCGATATCAGAGAGATCAAGAGACCGGACCGCGACGCGCAGCTTGTCGCAGAGAATATCGCACAGCAGCTTGAAAACCGTATTTCATTCCGCCGTGCTATGAAGAGCTGCATGAACAGGACAATGAAGGCCGGCGCGCTCGGCGTCAAGACCTGTGTATCAGGAAGACTTGGCGGAGCGGATATGGCGCGTACAGAGTTCTACAGCGAGGGAACGATCCCGCTTCAGACACTGCGTGCTGATATCGATTACGGCTTTGCAGAGGCCAACACTACCTATGGTAAAGTCGGCGTCAAATGCTGGATCTACAAAGGCGAAGTACTTCCGGCGAAATCTTCACAAGAAGGAGGTGCCCGCTAATGTTGATGCCCAAGAGAGTTAAGCACCGTAAGCAGTTCCGCGGCACAATGCGCGGAAAAGCCAATCGCGGCAACACGATCGCTTACGGAGAGTATGGAATCGTAGCAGCAGAGCCCTGCTGGATCAAATCAAATCAGATCGAGGCAGCCCGTGTCGCCATGACGCGTTACGTGCGCCGCGGCGGCCAGGTCTGGATCAAGATCTTCCCGGACAAACCGGTAACAGCACAGCCGGCTGAGACCCGAATGGGTAAAGGTAAAGGATCTCCGGAATACTGGGTAGCTGTCGTAAAACCGGGCCGCGTGATGTTTGAGATCGGCGGCGTATCGGAAGAATTGGCAAAAGAAGCACTTCGTCTGGCAACACACAAGTTGCCCTGCAAGTGCCGGATCGTATCCAAAGAGGATCTGGAAGGCGGTGACAAGTAATGAAAAGTAAAGCTTATATGGATGAGCTTCGCACAAAAGACGCTCAGGAATTGGAAAATGAACTCGTGGCGGCTAAGAAGGAACTTTTCAATCTTCGTTTCCAGAACGCTACGAATCAGTTAGATAACACAAGCCGTATCAGAGAAGTCAGGAGAAACATTGCCCGGATTCAGACCGTGCGGACTCTCCTTACAGCAAAGGAGGACTAATCAATGAGCATGGACAGAAATCTGAGAAAGACCCGCGTTGGCAAAGTGGTCAGCGACAAGATGGACAAGACGATCACCGTCGCGGTAGAGGACCATGTCAAGCATCCTCTCTACGGCAAGATCGTTAAGAGAACTTACAAGTTAAAGGCACATGACGAGAATAACGAATGCCGCACAGGCGATACAGTCAAAGTCATGGAGACCCGTCGCCTGTCCAAGGACAAGAGATGGCGCCTTGTGGAAGTAATGGAGAAAGCGAAGTAAAGGAGGCACCTTAAACATGATTCAGCAAGAAAGCAGATTAAAAGTTGCGGATAATACAGGCGCAAAAGAACTGCTCACCATCCGTGTTTTAGGTGGTTCTGTTCGCCGGTATGCGCGAATTGGCGATATCGTCGTCGCAACCGTCAAAGACTCAACGCCCGGCGGCGTAGTCGGTAAAGGTCAGGTTGTCCGCGCAGTCGTCGTCCGCACAGTCAATCCGACGAGACGCAAGGACGGTTCTTACATCCGCTTCGACGAGAATGCAGCAGTAATTATCAAAGATGATATGCAACCGCAGGGGACACGAATCTTCGGCCCGGTAGCCAGGGAACTTCGCGATAAGAAGTTCATGAAGATCGTTTCACTTGCTCCGGAAGTATTGTAAGGAGGGCGTGAAATGAAGATGAAACTTAAGACCGGCGATATGGTTCGTGTGATTGCCGGAAAAGACAAGGATAAAGAGGGCAAAGTGATCGCAGTCGATCACAAAAACGGCCGCGTGAAGGTCGAGGGAGCGAACCTCGTAACCAAGCATTCCAAACCTTCCCAGACGAACCAGGAAGGCGGAATCAGCACGCAGGAAGCCTATCTTGATGTATCCAACGTAATGTATCTGCATAATGGCGAGCCCACCCGCATCGGTTACAAGATCGACGGGGACAAGAAAGTCCGCATCGCCAAGAAGACCGGCGATACGATCGATTGAGAAGGGAGGATGTAGCATTGAGCAGATTAAGAGATCAATATGAGAACGAGATCAAAGATGCAATGATCAAAAAGTTCGGCTACAAGAACCCGATGGAGGTTCCGAAACTTGAAAAGATCGTTGTCAATATGGGTGTCGGAGAAGCGAAAGAAAACGCGAAGGCTCTTGAGAGCGCGATGGCTGATATGGAGATCATTACAGGTCAGAAGGGCGTTTCGACAAAGGCTAAGAAATCAATCGCGAACTTCAAGCTTCGTGAAGGCATGACGATCGGATGCAAGACAACACTTCGCGGAGAACGTATGTACGAATTCGCAGACCGCCTGATCAACCTGGCGCTTCCGCGTGTCCGTGACTTCCGCGGTGTCAACCCGAACGCATTCGACGGCCGTGGCAACTACGCGCTCGGGATCAAAGAACAGCTGATCTTCCCCGAGATCGAGTATGACAAGGTCGACAAGGTCCGCGGCATGGACGTTATCTTCGTGACAACGGCCAAGACCGACGAGGAAGCCCGTGAACTGCTGAGATTATTTAACATGCCGTTCAAGAAGTAAGGAGGAGACATTCATGGCTAAAACATCTATGAAGGTAAAGCAACAGCGACCCGCCAAATTTTCCACGCGTGAATACAGCCGCTGCAAAATCTGCGGAAGACCGCACGGATATTTGAGAAAATACGGGATCTGCCGCGTGTGCTTCAGAGAACTGGCATACAAGGGCGAGATTCCGGGCGTCAAGAAAGCAAGTTGGTAAAGGAGGTAAAACATCATGACGATGAGTGATCCGATTGCAGATATGCTCACCAGAATCAGAAATGCAAATACTGCAAAACACGATACAGTCGACATTCCGGCGTCCAAGATGAAAATCTCCATTGCCGACATTCTTGCGGATGAAGGTTATATTGAGAAATATGATCTGGTCGATAACGGAAAGTTCAAGACAATTCATATTACGCTCAAATACGGCGCAAACAAGAACGAGAAGGTTATTTCCGGTCTTCAGAGAATTTCAAAGCCCGGACTTCGCGTTTACGCCGGAGCAAACGACCTTCCGAAAGTACTCGGGGGTCTCGGCACAGCAATCATTTCCACCAACCAGGGTGTCGTCACCGACAAGGTTGCGCGCAAGAACGGTGTTGGCGGAGAAGTGCTCTGCTTTATTTGGTAAGTAACTGAAAACAAAGCGGCCGAAAGCTTACCGCTTTGAGAATCTAAGTTAGGAGGAAATATATGTCACGAGTAGGCAAGAATCCGGTCCCAATCCCGGCCGGTGTGACAGTCGATGTGACCGACGACAATTTCGTGACCGTCAAGGGACCGAAAGGCGAGCTTAAGAAGCAGCTTTCAAAGCTTGTCGACATCAAGGTCGAGGGCAGCGAAGTGATCGTCACACGCGAAAATGACACAAAACGATTAAAGGAACTTCACGGACTGACCAGATCTCTGATCAACAATATGGTGGTCGGAGTCGACAAGGGTTTTGAGAAGAAGCTCGAAGTCAACGGTGTCGGTTACCGTGCGAACAAACAGGGAAACAAGCTTGTCTTAAACCTTGGTTATTCACATCCGGTCGAGATGGAGGATCCCGAGGGAGTCGAGACCGCTGTCCAGGATAATGTGATTACGGTCTCAGGTATCGAGAAAGACAAAGTAGGCCAGTTTGCGGCACAGATCCGTGAGAAACGTAAACCTGAACCTTATAAGGGTAAGGGAATCAAGTACGCAGACGAACAGATTAGAAGGAAAGTCGGTAAGACCGGCGCCTAATAAAAGGAGAGTGTGAAAATGATTAGAAAGAAATCAAGAGCTCAGGTTCGCGCGAAAAAGCATCTGCGTATGCGTGCCCACCTTAAAGGCACAGCCGCAAAGCCGCGCTTATCTGTATTCAGAAGCGATCATCATATGTACGCTCAGATCATTGATGACACTGCCGGAAAGACTCTGGTCAGCGCATCGACCCTGTCAAAGGACGTCAGGGGAGACCTGAAGAAGACAAATGATGTTGAAGCCGCAGCCGCAGTTGGCAAGAAGATTGCGGAGAAGGCTATGGAAGCCGGTGTCAAGGAAGTCGTCTTCGACCGCGGAGGATTTATCTACCAGGGTCGTGTGAAGGCGCTCGCCGAGGCAGCCAGAGAAGCAGGACTTCAGTTCTAAGTAACGTGAATGATGAGTATGGAGGTCAAAGTAATGGACAATAACAATATTACAGATGCAGGCCAGCTCGAACTGGAAGAACGGGTCGTATCGATCAAGCGCGTTACGAAGGTTGTTAAGGGCGGACGTAATATGCGTTTTACAGCGCTCGTAGTCGTCGGCGATCAGAACGGACATGTCGGCGCAGGGCTTGGCAAAGCAACTGAAATTCCCGAAGCGATCCGCAAGGGAAAAGAAGACGCGATGAAGAAAATGGTAACGATCGCGATGGACGAGAACGACAGTATCACACATGATATGATCGGCAAATTCGGCGGAGCCAGTGTTCTTTTGAAGAAGGCTGCCGAAGGTACCGGTGTTATCGCCGGAGGTCCGGCGCGTGCGGTCATTGAGATGGCCGGCATCAAGAACATCAGGACCAAGTCCCTCGGATCGAACAACAAGCAGAACGTTGTCCTCGCAACTGTCGAGGGTCTTCGTCAGATCAAGACGCCGGCGGAAGTCGCAGCACTTCGCGGCAAGAGCGTCGAAGAGATCATTGGTTAAAGGAGGGTACCGTTATGGCAAATCTTAAAGTTACATTGGTAAAGTCCACGATCGGTTCCATTCCCAAGCATCGCAAGACGGTCGAGGCACTTGGACTGAAAAAGATCGGTAAGACAGTCGAGCTGCCGGACAATGCGGCAACACGCGGTATGGTTCAGCAGGTCAGACATCTGGTAAAGGTCGAAGAGGCTTAAAGAAGGAGGAAATTATGGATTTATCAAATTTGGCAGGAGCCGAAGGTTCCAAGACCAGCAATAACTTCCGAAGAGGCCGCGGCCACGGATCAGGCAACGGAAAGACAGCCGGCAAAGGACACAAGGGTCAGAAAGCAAGATCCGGCGCCCCGCGTATCGGTTTTGAAGGCGGACAGATGCCTCTTTACAGACGCCTTCCGAAAAAAGGCTTTAAATGCCGCAGCCACAAGGAAATCGTAGAGGTACATCTCAGCGAGCTTGAGCGCTTTGAAGACGGAACCGAGATTACGGCATCCGTGCTTCGTGAAGCCGGAATCGTTAAGAATCCGCGCGACGGCATCAAGATTCTTGCTGGCGGCGAACTGACAAAGAAGCTGAATGTGAAGGTTAATGCTTACAGCGCTTCGGCAAAGGAAAAAATCGAAGAGCTTGGCGGAACCGCTGAGGTGATCTAATGTTTGAAACAGTCAGAAAAGCGCTCAAAATACCTGACATCAGAAAGAGGCTTTTCTATACTCTTATGATGCTTGTATTGATCCGGCTGGGTTCGCAGCTGCCTACCCCCGGAGTGAACGCACAGTACATCAAAGAGTTTTTCGAGAATGTAGGCGGTGACGCATCCAATTTCCTGAATGCGTTTACCGGCGGTTCGTTCGAGACTATGGCGGTCTTCGCGCTGTCGATCACACCGTACATCACGGCGTCGATCATCGTACAGCTGCTGACGATCGCGATCCCGAAGCTCGAGGAAATGCAGCGCGAAGGCGCTGAGGGACGCAAGAAGCTCGTTGCGATCACACGTTATATGACCGTCGGCTTATCGCTTCTTGAGTCATCAGCTATGGCGATCGGTTTCGGCAGGCAGGGACTGCTGACAAAGTTCAACTTCCTGAACTGCCTGATCGTGATCCTGACACTCACTGCCGGCTCTGCTTTCCTTATGTGGATCGGTGAGCGAATCACCGAGAACGGCGTCGGAAACGGTATCTCGATCGTACTGTTGATCAACATCGTCTCAAGAATGCCAAGTGATTTTCAGTCACTGTACAAGCAGTTCATCAAAGGTGAGAAAGCCGCAAATGCATTGCTGTACGGTCTGATCATCCTCTTGATCATCCTGGCAGTCGTGGTGTTTGTCATCATCCTGCAGGATGCTGAGAGACGAATCGCGGTCCAGTATTCTCAGAAGGTGCAGGGTCGCCGCACAATGGGCGGTCAGTCATCCTATATACCGCTGAAAGTCAACACAGCCGGCGTTATTCCGATCATCTTTGCATCATCGATCATGCAGTTTCCGGTCGTGATCGCATCGTTCTTCGGGAAGCAGCAGGGCGCAGTACTCAAAGGCTTCAGCTCAGGTAACTGGCTTGATCCGAGTGATCTGAAGTATTCGTGGGGTCTGGTCGTATACATCATTCTGACCGTCTTCTTCGCATACTTCTACACGGCGATCACATTTAACCCGCTGGAGATTGCTAACAACATGAAAAAGAGCGGCGGATTTATCCCGGGCATCCGTCCCGGAAAGCCGACGTCCGATTATCTGTCAAAGATTCTGAATTACATCATTTTCATCGGAGCAGTCGGACTTGTGATCGTACAGGTCATACCGTTCTTCTTTAACGGAGTTTTCGGAGCCAATGTATCATTCGGCGGCACCAGCCTGATCATCGTGGTCGGTGTTGTTCTGGAGACTCTGAAGCAGATCGAGTCCAGAATGCTCGTGAGAAATTACAAAGGATTTTTGAACAGCTGATATTGTTGAACAGAGAGGAAGACTTATGAATATTATAATGCTTGGGGCACCGGGTGCCGGCAAGGGAACATTCTCTGCATATCTTGAAAACAAATACCAGGTTCCGCATATCGCGACAGGCGATATTTTCAGAGAGAATATCAGGAACAACACAGAGCTCGGCGCAAAGGCCAAGTCCTATATGGACAAGGGCGAGCTGGTTCCGGATGAACTGGTCGTTTCACTGGTCGTTGACCGCCTTGCTAAGGATGACTGCAAAAAGGGATATATCCTTGACGGATTCCCGCGGACAATGCCGCAGGCTGAGGCTCTTTCGGCTGAGCTTGAGCGCACCGGATCAAAGATCGACTACGCGCTCAACATCGACTGCCCGGACGATTTCATCGTCGAGCGTATGTCCGGAAGACGCGTCTGCCCGAAGTGCGGCGCAAGCTATCATCTTGTCAATGTTCCGCCGAAGACCGAAGGCATCTGCGACGAATGCGGAAGCGAGCTGATCCAGAGAAAGGATGACGCGCCGGAGACAGTTGCCAATCGTCTTAAGGTCTATCACACTGAGACACAGCCGCTGATCGACTACTACAGGGAACAGGGCGTTCTCGAAGATGTAGACGGAACGATCGGACGTGACAATGTCTTTGCTGTTCTCGATAAACTGCTCGGATAAGTCAGGCGGCGCGATGATTGAGATGAAGGCCGGCATGCCGGTCAGATCGAAAGCAGGTCATGACAAGGGTCATTGGTATTTGATCTTGTATGTCGAAGGGTCGTATGTCTGGCTGGTCGACGGCCGGACGAGAAAAAAGGAGAGGCCAAAGAAGAAAAACGCGCGGCATGTTCAGCCGGCACACGCATTGGCGGACATCGCGCAGATGGATGACGGAGCAATCGTCGCGTATCTGAAAGAGTATAACAAATCGGACCGGGAGGAGAAAGCCTAATGTCAAAAGCAGATGTGATCGAAATTGAAGGCGTAGTTGTAGAGAAGCTGCCGAATGCCATGTTCCAGGTTGAACTTGAGAACGGGCATCGGGTATTGGCCCATATCAGCGGGAAATTGAGAATGAATTTCATCAAGATCCTGCCGGGCGATACGGTCACTCTTGAGCTTTCTCCGTACGATCTGTCAAAAGGACGGATCATCTGGCGGGATAAATAAGGATCTTTACGAAGGAGGTATATCATGAAGGTTCGTTCTTCAGTAAAACCGATGTGTGAGAAATGCAAGGTCATTAAGCGCAAAGGGAAAATCAGGATTATCTGTGAGAATCCGAAGCACAAACAAAGACAGGGTTAATTGATTGATTCCGGTTGTATTCAACCGGCGTTGATAAAACGGATTACAAGAGAGGAGGAAACACATGGCTCGTATAGCAGGTGTGGATTTGCCAAGAGACAAGCGTGTCGAGATCGGACTGACTTATATTTACGGAATCGGTCTGACCAGTTCCAAGAGAATTCTGGCTGATGCCGGGATCGACCCGAACACACGTGTGCGTGATCTGACTGACGAGGAAGTCAAGAAGATCAGCAATGTCATCGAGGACACCCAGATGGTCGAAGGTGATCTCAGACGTGAAAGACAGCTCAACATCAAGCGTCTCCGCGAGATCAACTGCTACCGTGGAATCCGCCATCGTAAAGGTCTGCCCAGCCGCGGACAGAAGACGAAGACGAATGCCCGGACATGCAAGGGACCGAGAAGAACAGTTGCAAACAAGAAAAAATAAGAACAACGTAAGAAAGTAGGTTAGTTTAATGGCAAAGAAAGCAGTTAAAAAAACAACCAAGAGACGTGTCAAGAAAAACGTTGAACGGGGACAGGCTCATATCCAGGCGTCATTCAATAACACGATCGTGACATTGACTGACACCGAGGGTAACGCTCTTTCTTGGGCGAGCGCGGGCGGTCTTGGATTCAGAGGTTCAAAGAAATCTACTCCTTATGCAGCGCAGATGGCTGCCGAAACAGCAGCAAAAGCAGCACTGGTACATGGACTCAAATCAGTCGATGTAATGGTTAAAGGACCGGGTTCGGGCCGCGAGGCTGCGATCCGTGCGTTGCAGGCATGCGGAATCAACGTAACAAGTATCCGCGACGTAACACCCGTTCCGCATAACGGATGTCGTCCGCCGAAACGCAGAAGAGTATAAGAAGATATTGACTGATTATCAGGAGGTTTAATCAATATGGCAGTAAACAGAGTACCGGTTCTTAAAAGATGCAGATCTCTCGGTTTGGATCCCGTCTATTTGGGAATTGACAAGAAATCCAATCGCCAGCTGAGACGTTCGTCCCGCAAGATGAGCGAGTACGGAATGCAGCTGCGCGAGAAACAAAAGGCAAAATTCATCTATGGCGTGCTTGAGAAGCCATTTAGAAATTATTACGACAAAGCGAAGCAGATGAAGGGTATGACAGGTACGAACCTGATGATTCTGCTCGAGACACGTCTTGATAACGTCCTGTTCCGCATGGGATTTGCGAGAACCCGCCGTGAAGCAAGACAGATTGTTAGCCACAGACAGGTCAGCCTGAACGGAAAACCCGTCAACATCGCGTCGATCGGCGTGAATGTCGGCGATGTCATCGAAGTGCGTGAGAACAAGCGCGATTCTGTCCGCTACAAGGATATCCTTGAAGTTACGGGCGGACGTACGGTTCCGGCTTGGCTCGAAGTTGACCAGGAGAATCTGAAAGGCACTGTTAAAGCTCTTCCGACACGCGAAGAGATCGATGTTCCGGTCGACGAAGTGCAGATCGTAGAGTTGTACTCCAAGTAATCCACCATTTCATCAGGAGGTGCAAATAGTGCTTGATTTTAACAAACCCGATATCAATATGACAGAATGCTCTCCGGATCAGAAATACGCACGTTTTGTTGTTGAACCGTTGGAGAGAGGCTATGCGCTGACGCTCGGCAATTCCCTGCGCCGCATCATGCTTTCATCTCTTCCGGGTTCAGCTGTCAGCCAGGTCAAATTTGACGGCATTTATCATGAGTTTTCAACGATCGAAGGCGTCAAGGAAGATGTGACTGAGATCATCCTGAATCTGAAGAGCCTGATCATTTCGGATTCTTCAGAGGATGATACTCCGAAGCATGCATATATCGATTTCAAAGGCGAGGGTGTTGTCACCGGTGCCGATATCAAGGCAGACAGCGATATTACGATCGTGAATCAGGACCTTGTCATTGCGACACTTGACAATGCGGACGCACATTTCAACGCGGAACTGACGATCACCAAGGGCCGCGGCTATGTGAGCGCCGAAAAGAATAAGACAGAAGACATGGACCCGACGACGATCGCGATCGACTCGATCTACACACCGATCGAGCGCGTGAATATGACCGTTGAGGATACTCGTGTCGGACAGATCACTGACTATGACAAACTGACACTCGATGTCTGGACAAAAGGCAATATCGATCCGAGCGACGCAGTCTCACTTGCAGCGAAAGTTCTCAGTGAGCACCTGCAGCTGTTCATCGATCTGTCAGATGTTGCCCGTGACGCGGAAGTCATGGTCGCCGAAGAGGACGACGAGAAGGAGAAGGTTCTTGAGATGAATATCAATGAGCTTGAACTCTCTGTCCGTTCCTACAATTGCCTGAAGCGCGCCAACATTAACACTGTTGAGCAGCTCACCGACTGCACAGTCGAAGATATGATGCGCGTACGCAATCTCGGCAAGAAGTCTCTCGATGAAGTTCTCTCAAAGCTTCATGAGCTCGGACTTGATTTCAAACAGAGCGAAGAGTAAGGCAGCGGTAAGACCTGACGAGCACGCTGCGCCGCCGGTACGTAAGACCACAGGCAGTGACCGGACGGAGAAACAGAAAGGTATAAAGACATGTCAAAGTACAGAAAATTAGGACGCACCAGTTCTCAGAGAAAGGCATTGCTGAGAAATCAGACGACAGCACTTCTGTATCACGGAAAGATCGTGACAACTGAGCAGAAGGCAAAGGAGATCAGAAAGGTCGCCGAGAAGCTGATCGCACTTGCAGTCCGCGAGAAGGACAATGAAGAAGAGATAACGATCCAGGCGAAAGTCGCGCGCAAGGATAAAGACGGAAAGCGCGTCAAGGAAGTCGTCGACGGCAAGAAAGTTCCGGTCTACGACACAGTTGACCGCGACATCAAGCGTGATCTTCCGTCAAAGGTCCACGCGAGACGTCTGATGAACAAAGTTCTTCAGCCGGTTACTGAAAAACCCGAATCAGGAGCCGGCCGCAAAAAGAACACAAAGAAGATCGATATGGCTGAGAAGCTCTTTACGGAGATCGCTCCGAAGTATGCGAACCGTGAAGGCGGCTATACCCGTATCGTCAAGATCGGACCGCGTCAGGGTGACGGCGCGATGATGGTGCTGATCGAACTTGTCTGATCAGTTACTTAAAGAAGCAGCATCCCGTGTGAAGCTGATTGCCTTCGACCTGGACGGAACGCTTCTGACCGATGACAAGAGGCTGACCGAACGGACAGAGAAGGCGCTTAAACGAGCAGCGGAGAGAGGTGTTCGGCTTGCTGTTGCGACCGGAAGACCGCTGACCGCCCTGCCGGAGCGGATCAAAGAACTGCCGTTCATCCACTATGCGATCACAACGGACGGCGCGCGGATCGAAAAGTTTCAGACCGGAGAGATCATTTACCACAAAGTGATCGCGCCTGAAAAAGTACGGCCGATCTTTGAGATTTTCAAAGAGTATGATACGATCCGGGAGATCTATATCGACGGCGTTGGGTATATTGCGAGACATCAGCTGGCTTATTTGGCTGACTTTGTCCCGAAAAAAGCAGTTCTTGACTATCTGCTCAAGACGCGGCGCGTAGTCGATGATCTCGATTCGCTGATGGATCTGGAAGTCGAGAAGGCACATGCACTGTTCAAGACAGTGGAAGACCGTTCCGACGTGATCAGAAGACTGTCTCAGGACGATGACCTGACACTCTGCGATGCGTTTATGATCAATCTCGAAATCAGTGCGGGAGGTGTCAATAAAGGTGAGGGACTTAAGATCCTCGGCAGGCATCTCGGCATCGACACATCGGAGATGGCCGCATTCGGCGACAGCAATAATGACGCGGCGATGCTTAAAGCTGCCGGATTAAGTATCTGCATGGCAAACGGTGATGACCGGACAAAACGTCTGGCAGATCTGATTGCCCCATCCAATTACGAGGATGGCGTCGCGCAGATCATCGAGGCATTGATTGCACGGGAACCGGCAGTATGATACAATAAGTTCGCTCAAAAGGAGACAAGATGAGTGCATTAAGAATTGTTATTGCAATTTTATTAATGATCGACAGCGTAGCCCTGACAATCATTGTCCTGGCTCAGGAAGGCAAGTCCGCCGGACTCGGTTCCATCAGCGGTATGGCCGATTCCTACTGGGGTCAGAACAAGGGGCGTTCGATGGAAGGAAAGCTGGTCATGATCACACGCGTGCTCGGAGCACTGTTCCTTGTGTTCGCGGCACTGCTGAACCTGCGTGTATTCAACTGATCAGATATCTGATTGAAACGATAAGGCTGTCGCAGATGCGGCGGCCTTTATTAATCTTTTGAAACAGACTTGACAGAAGAATTATGAAACAACATGCGGACAATTTAATCGCGAACAATAAGAAGGCTTATCACGACTATGAGATCATTGAGTCGTTTGAGGCCGGAATCGCGCTGGCCGGGACGGAAGTCAAATCTCTGCGCATGGGTAAATGCTCGATCAAAGAGGCCTATGTGCGTATCGAAGATGAACAGGCTTCGATCTACGGCATGCATATCAGTCCGTATGAGAAAGGTAATATCTTCAATCGTGACCCGCTTCGTCCGCGACGTCTCCTGCTGCACAAATCGGAGATCCGCAAGCTTTTCGGACAGGTGCAGCAGAAAGGCGTGACGATCGTGCCGCTTAAAGTCTATTTCAAAGGACAGCATGCAAAGGTGTTGATCGGACTTGCGCGCGGCAAGAAGCTCTACGACAAACGCCGCGATATTGCAAGAAAAGATATGAAGAGGGAGGCAGAGAGAGAATTTAAAATCCGCAATCTGTAAAGACCTCCGCAAACAGGGGCCTGTAAAGGTTTCGACGGGGATTCTGAACAACCGGAAGCCATCCGCAGTGTCTGACTGCGTCAACAACGGACAACTTAAATTTAACTGCAGACGATAGTCTTGCATTTGCAGCCTAATTAGGCTGTCGTCGCTCCTCTAGTCGCCTGTTGCTTTTGGAAGCGGCGTCGACTCAGACAGGGAACTGTCTTCTCAAAGCTTTGAGAGGAGAAAGGGAGTCATGAAGCTACCGGATATGTCATGTTTGTCATTTGACGGTCATATCCGGGAATCCAATTCAAATGACTGTGATGGGAGATGCCGATTCGGACGAATTTTCGGACGCGGGTTCGATTCCCGCCAGGTCCATACAGACAGAGGGTACCGCAACGCGGTGCCCTCTGTCTGTATATGCAAGGAATCGAACCGCAAGCCCGAGGAGCGAAAGCGACGAGAGGACGCGCCGGTGACGCGTCCGAGGCGAAGCGCGGCGTGAAAGGCGGCTAGGCCGCCGGCGCGATTCCCGACGGACGACTTTATATTATTTTACATTGCAGAAGATTGCGCCTGTTGGTAGAATCAAGTATAATAAACGCTCGGATATGTAAATCTGACCGGAAAGGAGATTCCTATGAATTTCATCTTTATATCACCGAATTTTCCACACACATACTGGCATTTTTGCGATTGTCTGAAGAGAAACGGCGCCAATGTCCTCGGAATCGGCGACTGCCCGTTCGACGATCTTGAACCCGACCTCAGGAACTCTCTGACGGAGTATTACAAAGTTGACAGCATGGAAAACTATGACAGCATGTACAGAGCTGTCGCTTTCTTTGCTTTCAAGTACGGCAGGATCGACTGGCTTGAGTCGAACAATGAATACTGGCTGGAGCAGGATGCGCAGCTTCGAAAGGATTTCAATATAACTTCCGGTGTACAGCCGGATGAACTGGCTCTTTGGAAGAGCAAATCCGCAATGAAGCCGGTCTACAAGGAAGCCGGCATACCTACTGCGCGCAATCATAAGATCACTGACATCGACGCAGCCAGAGCATTTCTTGAAGAGATCGGCGGTTTCCCTGTGATCGTCAAGCCTGACATCGGTGTCGGCGCTGAAGATACCTGGAAGCTTGAAAGCGATGAAGATCTTCAGAATTTCTTTGACAACAAACCGGATGTGCCGTATGTGATGGAAGAATTCGTCTTTGGAAACATCTACTCGTACGACGCGATCTGCGATTCGAACGGCGACCCGCTCTTTGAGAACTCATGCTGGTTCCCGCCTTCGGTTGCCGACCTGGTAAACAAGGGCCTTGAACTGACATACTATGCTTTGTTGGATGTGCCGGAGCAGCTCCGAGAATACGGTAGACGAGCGCTCAAATCATTCAAAGTCCGCAGCCGGTTCGTTCATTTTGAGTTCTTCAGGCTCACACAGGCACGTAAGAATCTTGGCGAAGTCGGAGATTTTGTCGGACTTGAAGTCAATATGCGGCCGGCCGGAGGGTATACACCCGATATGATGGACTTTGCCCACTCGACTGATGTCTATCAGATCTACGCTGATATGGTCACAAATGATCAGAGACTGCTGAAAGCTGCCGGTGAGGACAAGTTCTGTGTCTATGCGGCAAAGAAGGATATCCATCAGTATGCGCATTCACGTCAGGATATCTTTGACAGATACGGAGAGAATATCGTCATGGCAGAGCGCATGCCCGATGTCCTTTCAGGCGCGATGGGCAACGAAATGTACACTGCTGTGGTCGATACGGAAGAAGAGGTATTTGAATTCGCTGATTTTGTACAGGAGAGAGCATAAACAGTATGGAAGAGAGATATGAAGTAAGATACAGTGAGAAACTCGGGCGTGAGATGGGGCATGCGGTATTCGGGCATGCCGGCAAGCTTTGCCTCGCATTCCCGCCGCAGAACGGACACACATGGGATTTCAGAAACTTCGGCATGGTGGAGACCGTAAAGCCATGGATCGAAGCGGGAAAGATCAGAATCATATGTCCGGATGCCATTGACGAGGAATCGTGGTCGGACAAGAACGGAGACGGCAGATACAGGGCCGAAATGCAGGAGAAATGGTTCAGCTATGTCATTGAAGAACTGATCCCGGAGTATCTTGAGTGGGGAGAGAAAGCGATGGCGACCGGATGCAGTATGGGCGGCCTGCACGCAGCCAATTTCTTTTTCAGAAGACCGGATGTCATTGATACGCTGATCTCTTTAAGCGGTGTCTTTGATGCATCCTATTTCTTCGGAGATTATATGGATGATATCGTCTACAATAATTCACCGGTCCATTTCATTCCCAATATGCCCGATGATCATCCGTGGCTCGATCTCTACAGACAGAGTACGATCATATTCTGCTGCGGTCAGGGAGCGTGGGAGGATAAGATGCGGGTCGACTCAGCCGAGCTCGACCGGATCCTCACGGCCAAGAATGTGCCGCACTGGGCCGATTTCTGGGGATTTGATGTCAATCACGACTGGCCCTGGTGGCAGAAACAGCTGCCGTATTTCATGGGGCACGTGCTGGGCAATCCGTAAAGAACGGGTCTCATCCATTCGGATAAATAATTATAAGGGGTTTTCATATGAGCAGGCGTTACAGGAGAAAGAGGCATCTTTTTCTTAAGTTCATATTGGTGATTTTACTGCTGGGAATGCTCGGAGCATTTCTGTATGTCAGGTATTATCCCGGCGGATCTGTCTACAAACTGAAAGAGAACGCAAAAAAAGCAGAACAGCTGATTGAGAGCGGAGCTTCAGATCTGAAAGAGGCTGCCGGCAGAAAACTGGCAGAACAGAAAGAGAAGACACCCAATAATCGTCTCGAGTCAGCGGATGACATCAATCTGCGAAGCGGGGGCGACGGCTATTACTATTTCACTTATAACGGTGAAGACTACAGAGCGCTTTATTCATACAGTACATGGACGATCTACAATTCCTATAAAATCACAAACAAGCACGATATAAAGATCATCTGTCAGGCGCTGATCGATGTGCATCCGGTGCCGAGCCGTGACTGGCAGTCATACCGGACAGCCGATGACATGGCTTATGAATGGGATCAGCACAACAAGATCTACCTGATCGCACCGGAAGGGAGCCGTACGAAAGAACGGACCAGAAATGTCGATCTCGATCCGGAAGACCAGGGTAAGAGTTATAAGGACCTGTATGATGAGAATCTGGGAAACAGGTAGATATACATGAACCGAAAAGTCATCGCAGCAGGACATATTTGTCTGGATATCACACCGGCCTTCACTCATGTGAAGGCCCGGACTGTCAATGAGATCTTGCAGCCCGGACATCTGACTGAAGTCGGGGCCGCGGACGTTCATACCGGCGGATCGGCAGCCAACACAGGTCTGGCATTGAAGTTTTTCGGGATCGATGTGACTTTGGCCGGGAAGATCGGAAACGACATATTCGGTGATATGATCCTGAAGATTCTGGAGCAATATCATGCGGATGCATATATGAGCCGCACGGACAGAGAAAGCACCTCGTACTCGATCGTCGTGGCACCCGCAGGGATCGACCGGATGTTCCTTCACAATCCGGGCGCCAATGATTTATTTACTCATGAAGACATCCCGCAAAGGCTCTTGGAGGATGCGGATCTGTTTCATTTCGGATATCCGACACAGATGCGCGCGATGTTTGTCGATAACGGCCGCGGGCTGATCGATCTTCTGAAGCGCGTTCACCGGGCAGGTGCCGCCGTCTCACTGGACACATCAGTTGTCGATCCGCTGTCAGAAGCGGGACAGCAGAACTGGTATGGTATCCTTGAGAAAGCGCTTCCGTATGTTGATATCTTTGCTCCGAGCATTGAAGAGCTCTGCTTCATGCTGGACCGTGAGCGTCTTGAGCGATGGAACGAACAAGCCGGCGGCGGAGATATTACGATGATTCCTGATCTCGAGAAAGATATTGTTCCTCTTGCGGATCAATGCCTGAAGATGGGAGCAGGAATCGTCCTTGTCAAATGCGGTGTCAAAGGGTTGTACTGCAGTGCGGCCGGCAAAGAGCGTTTAGCCGGTCTGACAGGCAAGATCGGGATCGATCCGCTGAAATGGGACCATTATTCCCATTTTGAAGAAGCCTATGCCGCGGATACCGTGCTCTCGGCAACCGGGGCGGGTGATACATGTATTGCGGCATTTCTCGCGGCGATGCTTTCGGGTGAGGAACCAGGAGATGCGATGCGTCTGGCAGCAGGTACCGGAGCTTGCTGTGTGGAGGCATACGACGCTTTGAGCGGATTGAAGGATTTCGATAATCTGAAGGAGAGGATCGCAGCCGGGTGGGATAAATATTCGGTCTTGTGATCGTTTTTTCTTTACTTGAATACTTTAGTATGCTACTATAGTATAGTGCTACAGCGGTAGCGCAATACAGAGAGCATATCAAAGAATGGAGGATACATATTATGAAGAAGGTATTGGCATTTTTACTGGCACTCGCGATGACGACTGTTATGCTGGCCGGCTGCGGCGGATCAGGCTCTGAAGGCTCAGGAGACGCGTCAGCAGAGAAGTACGGTGAGGGCTGGGAGTTCAAGCACGGATTTGACAGAGACTTCCCGCCGTACTCACATATCGATGACGAAGGCAAGACGACCGGATTTGACGTCGAACTTGCACAGGCTGTTGCCGATTACTACGGATGGACTTACACCGGTGTGCCGATCAACTGGGATGCCAAGGATGCCGAGCTCGAGTCCGGCAGTATCGACTGCATCTGGTCAGGATTCACGAAGAGTCCTGCACGTGAGGATAAGTATGCCTGGAGCGAGCCGTACTCGATCAATACGATTAAAATCATGGTTCTCGAGGGTTCCGACATCAAGAGTCTTGACGACCTGAAGGGAAAGAAAGTCGGTGTGCAGGGAAGCACATCAGCTCAGGAAATGATGGAGACCCCTGAAGAGGAAGGCGGCTGCAAAGAGCTAGCCGATACATTCGGCGAAATCGTCGTCAGTGATGTTTATACGACTTCGATCAACGATCTGAAGGCCAAAGCAATTGATGCGATCGCGATCGATGTCACGACAGGTGATTACCAGATGACCAAGGTCGACGGACTTGCATACCTCGATGAAGATGTCTGCGAGGAAGTTTATGCAATCGGGTTCCGCACCGCTGATACCGAGTTGCGCGACAAGGTCAACGACGCGCTCAAGGCTCTTGCTGAAGACGGAACGATGGATAAGATCGGCAAGAACTATGAGGAGATCTACGACAACCTGTCCATGATCAACAAATGATCATCCGGTCAAGGTGACTGTTTCAGTGATAATTAAGTTAACAACCGCTGCCTGCAGCTCCGGGGGAACAGCAGGCGCGGCTGTTTTATGTCAATGATCAGAAAGAGGTATTTGAAATGACCTTTTCGACGATGTTAAAAGTTATGTCAGAAGGTATGCTGCGCACCTGCGGGATCTTTTTGCTGACTGTGATCGGTTCGCTTCCGCTCGGTATGATCGTGGCGCTCCTTCGCAAATCGAGATTCGCAGTGGTCCGTGGGATCATCCGTGTCTATATTTCGGTCATCCGCGGCACACCGCTGATGCTGCAGTTACTGGTCTGGTATTTCGGGCCGTTCTATCTGTTCGGATGGCCGATCGGCAACTGGCGTTTTCCGGCGCTGATCATCGGTTTTGTCTTCAATTACGCGGCATATTTCGCGGAGATCTACCGGGGAGGTATCGAGTCGATACCGGTCGGACAGCATGAAGCAGCCGAAGTGCTCGGTTATACGAAGACACAGACGTTTATGAGGATTATTCTGCCTCAGGTCATCAAGACGATTCTTCCGTCGGTGACAAATGAGGTCATTACGCTGGTCAAGGATACATCGCTTGCGTTTACATTGGCCTATCAGGAAGTGTTCTCGCTGTCCAAGCAGATATCCGCTTCACAGTCATCATTTATGCCGTTTTTGATCGCCGGCATCTTCTACTATGTTGCGAACTTTGTCGTCGCATTTGTCATGGAGCGCTTCGAGAAGGCGATGAGCTATTACAAGTGATTTCTGCTGACGATGTGTTTGAAAGGATACGATCATGATCATTGAGATGAACAATATCAGAAAACAGTTTGACGACCTGGAAGTCTTAAAGGATATCAGCTTCGGTGTCGACAGCGGAGAAGTCGTCAGCATTATCGGACCCTCCGGTTCAGGTAAATCGACGCTCCTTCGATGCGCGACATTCCTCGAGACGATCGACGGAGGAGAGATCATTTATCTTGGTGAAAAAGCCGCTCATACAGATGAAAGCGGCCATGCTGTCTATGTTTCCCCGGGTGAACTCAAGCATTTCCGCTCGTACTATGGCCTTGTCTTTCAACAGTTCAATCTGTTTCCGCATTACAGTGTGCTGAAGAACCTGACCGACGCGCCGATCCATGTCCAGCACCGCAGCAAAGAGGAGGCGGAAGAGACAGCGATCGAGCTGCTCGGAAAGATGGGCATCGCCGACAGAGCAGACGCCTATCCCTATCAGCTGTCAGGAGGTCAGCAGCAGCGTGTCGCGATCGCACGGGCGCTTGCGATGAAACCGCAGATCCTGTTCTTTGACGAACCGACATCCGCCCTGGATCCCGAGCTGACCGGAGAAGTGTTAAATGTTATCCGGCAGCTTGCCGAGGAGAAGATGACGATGGTCGTTGTCACACACGAGATGTCGTTTGCCAAGGCAGTCAGCAACCGTGTGATCTTCATGGACGGCGGTGTGATCGTCGAGCAGGGCGATCCGTCCGAAGTGTTTGACAACCCGAAAGAAGAGAGGACAAAGCAGTTCCTCAGAGTCTTTGAGCGATAGAATACAGCAGTCAGATCAGGGAATGAGCAACTTAAAGGAATTGAGATACAGCATATTTGATCCGACCGGCAACATCACGGCACTGGTGGAAACCGATATTGCGGCTGCATACCGCCCTGCGGCAGCAGCTGCGGTCATGGAGCGCCATCCGGAGGTGGAGCAGGTCGGATTTGTGCAGTTCACCGGAGATAAGGACGTCCAGGTGCGCCTGAACATGGCGGGCGGAGAATTCTGCGGTAATGCTACGATGTCTGCAGCATCGCTGTTCATCATGAGATCCGGTGATCTGTCGGGGAATGAAAAGCAGAGGACGGTTTATGTCGACGCTTCAGGAGTCGATCAGCCGGTCAGAGTGGATCTGACGAATACAAATGGATCCGGGATATGTGTCCATATGCCGCAGGCGCTTGGAGTTGAAGAAGCGAGTCTGGCTCCTGACTCCAAAGAACCCGGGAGTCTGATCGGGAAGATGCTGCTCGGAAGCCTGCCGCTTGTGAGACTGCCGGGCATCTCACATTTGATCATCGAGTCGGACAGCTTTCTGTATTCTATGAAGAACAGCAAAGAGACTGCTGAGAATATTGCAAGACTGTTCTGCGATGAAAAAAAGGCTGAAGGTCTTGGAATCATGTTTCTTGATCAGATCAGACCTTATGAAGTCTGTGAGCTGACACCGCTTGTCTATGTGCCAAAGAGCAATACGATTTTCTGGGAACATGCCTGTGCGAGCGGTGCGGCAGCCTGCGCGGCCGAACTGGCCCGCAAGGCCGGGACTCCGGTTGACATTACATTCCGTCAGCCCGGAGGAGTTATGAGAGTCTGTTGTGAACCCGGAGGAGAAATCCTTCTGTACGGACAGACAGAACTGACAGGATCAGGAGAATTAACTCTGAATTGATGACAGAGACGGAGGGAGGCGGAAAGAATCATGAAATCGATCAGAATACCGGTCAGAACTTCGGCACATACGCAGATGGTCGATATTACCGGGCAGATCCAGAAGGCAGTGACTGAGAGCGGGTTCGAGGATGGTATATGCATCATTTTTGTTCCGCACACGACCGCCGCTGTTACGATCAATGAGAATGCTGATCCGGATGTGGTCCGCGATTTCACGACAGAGATCAACAAGATCGTTCCGTGGGAAGACGGATACCACCATTTCGAAGGCAATTCAGCCGCGCACCTGAAATCAAGCATGATCGGGTTCAGCGAGCAGATCATCGTCGAAAACGGCCGGCTGGTCCTCGGTACATGGCAGGGCATTTATTTCTGTGAGTATGACGGCCCGCGAAACAGGAATGTGCTGATTAAGATGATTGAAAGCTGAGCCGCGGCATCAGACACACAATACAGTAAGATCAAAAAGACGAATCACGAATGAGTGATTCGTCTTTTTTGCATTATTGTAAATCCTCCTGAAAATAATGCCTGATTATAGAGAATACCTATAACCATCAGGGTATCCGAATAGCTTTTAGCAATATGACTTTGCTATAGGCCGGGAGTATAATTAACTATGTAGAGTTATATGCAAAAACAACTCAGCGGAGGCCGCATGTTTCTTAAAAAAACCTGGTTTTCAATTGTAGTGATCATCGCGCTGGCATTGATGCCTGCGGCTGTACTCCGTGCAGCGTCTGACGATCCGGTTGTTTTACGGTCCAACGATCCGACCCCTGAAAACACAACCTGGAATTCGGATGATTTTACATATGGTGATTATTCAAAACTGATGTACGGTTGCGATTATTCACGTCAGTTCTATGTCACCGGTCCGGTCGTGACCGGTTTTTCCGAAACCGGAATTGAAAAACTAAAGAACGGCAACACTGATCTGGTCATTCCGGAGCAGACACCTGAGGGAGAGACGATCGTCGGTGTCGGAAACGGAGCATTTCACTGGACGTCTTCAACCGACAGTGAATCAGGTGCAGCTGTTATCAATACAGGCGGTTATGAGATCGAGGCAAGCAATGAAGATGCCGAGGACGGTTACTGTAAGCTGACATCGGTCAGGTTTCCGTTCGGAATGCTGGTTCCTTATGATGACCAACTCACACAAAATGTGACCCGCCGCGGCAATTTCATCATCGATGAGGCCGCGTTTGAAAACAACGCGCTGGAGGAAGTCTATCTGCCGACCGGCGTCCTGGCCTGTATGGCCAATTCATTTCAAAACAATCAGATCCGTACCGTGACGCTTCCGCGCACGATCTGGTGGATCGAGAATCTGGCATTTTCACAGAATCAGATCAGCCGTGTCAACTTCCCGCAGACCTGCGATTTCCGTCTCGAGATGCACGGGATGCCGTTCGCGAAAAACATGATCACATCGGTCCGCTTGCCGGATTTCACGGAAGTCGTCAACAAGTTCTCGTTTGCGATGAATCCCGGTATGGAACCGATGACTGAGGAGATTGCAAAGAAATACTCATCAAGCAACTGGGAGCGGTTTATGCCGGGCGGCGAAGCCGAGAGCGGCATTGTCTACATGTATACCGACCGGCAGGCTTTATTTAATCAGGACCGGATCCATACGATCGATCGTCCGACAAAAAGCCAGTGGTCACCGTTCCAGAAACTGGTCCTGATCGGAAGTGAGACGCCTGACCCGGATACCGATAAATGGAATTGTGCTGACTTTACCTATGACGGAACGACGGTGACCGGCCTCAGTGAAAGCGGGATTTTGAAAAGACAGACAATGACTGAACTTGAGATCCCGGATCGCACACCCGACGGCGACTGGGTCCGCACGATCGCGGATACAGATAACTCTTATGGAGGCTTGTTCGGGACAGAAGACGAAGGATTTGATACTGTCAAGCTTCCGGACGGGCTTCTTGTGATCGGCGACCGTGCTTTCGCGCGGCTTGGTCTTAAGGACATCGTATTTCCGCCGCAGCTTCAGGAAATCGGGCTTGCGGCATTTCAGGGCAACAGCCTCCAAAACGCGATTATTCCCGATTCAGTCAAAGTGATCAAGGGAGGTGCGTTTTCGACAAATCCGACCTTGAAGAAGATCACGATTCCACGCAATTCGACATATACAAAAATTGAAGGCGGGACATTCGGATGCTCTGACGCAAAGCATTGGATGACGAACCTGACAAAGATCGAGATCCCCGATACGATCACCGAGATCGGACAGAACGCGTTTGCCGGGAACAACTTCACAAAGATCGACATTCCGGGTTCGGTCACCGAAATCGGGCGAATGGCGTTTTCAACAAAGAATTATCTAAAGACACCGTGTGAACTGACTCTTCATGAGGGACTGGTCACGATCGGAGCTGACGCATTCAGGAATAAGAAGATCGCCAGTGTCGCGCTTCCGACAACGGTGACTTCGATTCAGGAGAATACATTCCGGAAGGTTGACACAGATCCGGAAACAGGTCACGGCACGGTCAACGAA
>CACYEU010000198.1 GCA_902773445.1 uncultured Lachnospiraceae bacterium
GGTCGATACATTCCTCAAAGCGGCCGGCGAAGACGAAGCTAAGCTTCTGGCCAGACAGATGTATGTGACAGACTGGCTGATCGCTCATGCCGACATCAAGGATGTCGACCAGAAGAAGCTGGAAGAAAGCGAAGATCCCAACGCCAACGATACGGTCGGAACAGTCGATGAAGACGGTGAAGCACAGACAGAACAGCAGGACAAGGCAGCCGGAGATTCAATACAGTAAAGGCAGCCGACGGAGAAGATTATGAAAACATATGATGTGATCATTATCGGCGCCGGCCCGGGCGGTATTTATACGGCCTATGAACTGACCAGAAAAAGACCGGATCTGAAGATCGCGGTCTTTGAAGCGGGCGGACGGCTCGAACAGAGAAAATGCCCGATCGACGGCGTCAATGTCAAGAAATGCATCCAGTGCAAAAGCTGTTCGATCATGAGAGGATTTGGCGGCGCCGGCGCATTTTCAGACGGAAAATACAATATCACGAACGACTTCGGCGGAACGCTCTACGAGCATATCGGACGCGAAAAAGCGATCGAGCTGATGCGCTATGTCGACGATATCAACACGTCTCACGGCGGTGAAAACACCAGGATGTTCGAGGCGGGTGATGAGGCGTTCAAGACGCGCTGCCTGCGCAATAAGCTGCAGCTGCTTGACGCGTCGGTACGGCATCTCGGAACCGATATCAATTTCATCGTATTACAGAACCTCTATGCGGAACTCGAGGACAAAGTCGATTTCTATTTCAATACGGCGGTCGAGGAACTGGGCGCCGGTGATGACGGTTATACGGTGACTTATCATGACGGGGAAGCTACAGCGCCTTACTGCGTCGTTTCAGTCGGACGCTCGGGCAGCAAGTGGATGGAGGAGACTTGTAATAAGCTGGGAATCGAGACCTGCTCCAACCGCGTTGACCTCGGCGTGCGCGTCGAACTTCCCGCAGTTATTTTTGACGAGATTACAGACAAGCTCTACGAGGGAAAGATCGTCTACCGCACACAGAAGTTTGAGGACAATGTCCGGACATTCTGCATGAACCCGCGCGGCAGCGTGGTATACGAGAATACGAACGGAATCGTGACCGTCAACGGCCACAGCTATGAAGATCCGGAAAAATGGACCGACAACACGAATTTCGCGCTGTTGGTATCCAAGCATTTTTCAGTGCCGTTCAAAGACAGCAACGGTTACGGCGAGAGTATCGCACGTCTGTCCAATATGATCGGTGGCGGCGTGATCGTTCAGCGCTTCGGAGATCTTGAACGCGGACGGCGTTCGACAAAGAAGCGGATCGAGGAAGGTCTCGTGCGCCCGACATTGAAAGCGACGCCCGGCGACCTAAGCCTCGTCCTTCCGAAGCGGATCCTCGACGGCGTGATCGAAATGATCTATGCGCTCGATAAGATCGCGCCCGGAACGGCCAACGATGACACGCTGCTCTACGGCGTGGAAGTCAAGTTCTACAACATGGAAGTCACACTTGACAATAACCTGGAGACGATTTATAAAGGTCTTTATGTGATTGGAGACGGCAGCGGTGTCACACATTCGCTGTCGCACGCGTCGGCAAGCGGCGTGTACGTCGCCAGACGCATCGCGGACGCCCGGTGATACGCCGGGAAGAACGAGCAGACAACAGAAGCATTCGATATACAGCAAGACAGACAGTACCAAGAAAGGAAAAATAATGTACGAACCGGTATCAACTGACCTGTCATTTGTGGACAGAGAACATGAAGTCGAGCAATTCTGGAAAGACAATGAGATCTTTGAGGAGAGTATCGACGATCGCAAGGACGGCGAGAGTTTTGTCTTTTACGACGGACCTCCGACAGCCAACGGAAAGCCGCATATCGGCCATGTCCTGACGCGTGTCATCAAAGACATGATCCCCCGCTATCACACGATGAAGGGCCAGATGGTGCCGCGCAAAGCCGGATGGGACACACACGGCCTGCCGGTCGAGATCGAGGTCGAGAAGAAACTCGGGCTCGACGGCAAGGAGCAGATCGAAGAATACGGTCTCGCGCCGTTTATCGATCACTGCAAGGAGAGCGTCTGGCAGTACAAAGGCATGTGGGAGGATTTCTCCGCCAAGGTCGGTTTCTGGGCCGACATGGATGATCCGTACGTCACCTATCACGACGACTATATCGAATCCGAGTGGTGGGCGCTGAAGAAGATCTGGGAAAAAGGTCTTCTCTATAAAGGATATAAAGTCGTCCCTTATTGCCCGCGCTGCGGAACACCGCTCTCAAGCCACGAAGTCGCGCAGGGTTACAAGGACGTCAAAGAGCATTCGGCGATCGTGCGTTTCAAACTCAGGGATGAAGACACATATGTGCTCGCCTGGACGACTACCCCGTGGACACTGCCGAGCAACGTCATGCTCTGTATGAATCCGAAGGAGACTTACGCGAAAGTCAAATGCATCGACGGATACACCTATATCATGGCCGAAGCTCTGCTTGACACGATCCTCGGACCGCTGAAGGATCAGGACGCGTACAAAAATGCCGAAGGACCCGCCTACGAGGTCATTGAGACATATAAGGGCAAAGATCTCGAGTATATTCCGTATGAGCCGCTGTTTGATTTCACCGGTAAATGCGTTAAGGATCAGAGCAAGGCATTCTTCATCGTCTGTGATGACTATGTCACATTGACAGACGGTACCGGCGTCGTTCACTGCGCGCCGGCATTTGGTGAGGATGACGCGCGTGTCGGACGCGCCTACAACATCCCGCTTGTTCAGCTTGTCGATACCGAAGGCAACATGACCGAAGAGACCGACTGGCCGGGCGTTTTTGTCAAAAAGGCGGACCCGATGGTCCTCGATTCTCTTGAGAAATCAGGGAAGCTGTTTGCGAAGCCGGTCTTCGAGCACAGCTATCCGCACTGCTGGCGCTGCGGCACGCCGCTGATCTATTATGCGCGCGAGTCGTGGTTTATCGCAATGACCGAGGTCAAAGACGATCTGATCAGAAACAATAATACGATCAACTGGATCCCCGCGAATATCGGCAAAGGACGTTTTGGCGACTGGCTTGAAAATGTTCAGGACTGGGGTCTGTCACGCGACCGCTATTGGGGTACTCCGCTCAATATCTGGGAGTGCGAGGAGTGCGGACATCAGCATTCGGTCGGTTCAAGGGCCGAGCTTGTCGAACTGGCCGGTGAAAGCGCGGAAGGCGTCGAACTGCACCGTCCGTATATCGACGAAGTGACTTTCAAATGTCCGAAGTGCGGCAAAACGATGCACCGCGTGCCCGAAGTCATCGGCTGCTGGTTCGACAGCGGATCGATGCCGTTCGCGCAGCATCACTATCCGTTTGAGAACAAGGAACTGTTTGAACAGCAGTATCCGGCCGATTTCATCAGCGAAGCGGTCGATCAGACGCGCGGCTGGTTCTACTCGCTGCTCGCGATCTCGACGCTGATCTTCAACAATTCGTGCTACCGCAACTGTCTTGTTCTCGGTCACGTGCTCGATGAGAACGGCGAGAAGATGAGCAAGTCAAAGGGCAATGCGATCGATCCGATGGACGCGCTGAATGAATACGGCGCCGACGCGATCCGCTGGTATTTCTATGTCAACAGTGCGCCGTGGCTGCCGAACCGCTTCTACGGGGAAGCCGTCAAGGAAGGCCAGCGCAAGTTCATGGGAACACTTTGGAACACATACGCGTTCTATGTGCTGTACGCGAATATTGATCAGTTTGACCCGACAGAGCATACGCTCGATCGCGACAGTCTGACCCAGATGGACAAATGGGTCCTTTCGAAACTGAACTCAGTCGTCGCGGAAGTCGATGACGATCTTGCAAACTACAGGATCCCCGAAGCGGCAAGAGCACTGCAGGGCTTTGTCGAGGAGCTTTCAAACTGGTATGTCAGACGCTGCCGCGAGCGCTTCTGGGCCAAAGGCATGGAGCAGGATAAGATCAATGCCTATATGACACTTTATACGGCGCTGGTCACGATCTCAAAGGCGGCGGCACCGATGGTCCCGTTCATTACCGAGTCGATTTACCAGAATCTGGTCAGAAATATCGACAAGGATGCTCCGAAGAGCATTCATCTCTGCGATTTCCCGACCGTCGATGAGTCAATGATCGACCGTGAACTCGAGGAGAAGATGGAAGCTGTACTGCAGATCGTCACGCTCGGACGTGCCTGCCGCAACACGGCAGCAATCAAGAACCGTCAGCCGATCGGGCAGATGTATGTCAAGACAGACAATCCGCCCGGAGAGGAATTTGACAGGATCATTCTCGACGAATTAAATGTCAAGAAGATCGACTATGTCGACGACGCGACCGCATTTGTCGACTATCAGTTCAAGCCGCAGCTCAAGCTCCTCGGACCGAAGTACGGCAAGCTCCTCGGTCAGATCAGGAAAGCGCTCGGCGAGATCAACGGCGTAGAGGCGATGAAAGAACTGAATGAGAACGGTACACTGACACTTGAACTCGACGGTCAGACGATCTCGCTGACCGAAGAAGAACTGCTGATCGACACAAAGCAGGTCGAAGGATTTGTCAGTGAACAGGACCGCGACGTGACCGTTGCGCTCGATACAAATCTGACTGATGAACTGCTCGCGGAAGGGTTTGTGCGCGAGATCATCAGCAAGGTTCAGACGATGCGCAAGGAAGCGGGATTTGAAGTGACAGATCACATTCGTCTGACATATCAGGGAAGTGAAAAATTCGGACAGATCATGGCCGAATACGGCTCATCGGTGGCCGGCGATGTTCTGGCTGATGAGGTCGTTGAGACCGAACCCGAAGGATACGTCAAGGAATGGAAAATCAACCAGGAAGATGCGACTTTAGGCGTAGCAAAAATGTGAGGTTACATGGATCAGGAATTATTTATCAAACAGGTAAAAGACAATTGTAAGACGCTCTTCCGGCGCACGATCGATGATGCGTCGAAGAAGCAGATCTTTACAGCAGTATGTTATGCGATCAAAGATGATATCATCGAGGACTGGATCGAGACTCAGAAGAAGATCGAGGAGCAGGACCCGAAGAAGATCACCTATATGTCAATGGAGTTTTTGATGGGCCGCGCGCTCGGCAACAATCTGCTGAACATGTCGGCTTACGACGATGCGCGCGAGGCATTGGCGTCAATCGGCGTCGATCTGAACACACTCGAGGATGAGGAGCCCGATCCGGCGCTCGGAAACGGCGGCCTCGGAAGACTGGCCGCGTGTTTCCTCGATTCGCTGTCGACACTCTCCTATCCGGCTTACGGATGCGGAATCCGTTACCGCTACGGAATGTTCAAACAGAAGATCGAGAACGGCTGTCAGCTTGAAGTGCCCGACGACTGGCTTAAGGACGGCAACCCGTTCGAATTCCGGCGTGACGAGTACACCGTCAAGATCAAATTCGGCGGCAAGATCCGCGAGGAACGCGATGAGGAGACCGGACGGACACACTTCATCCACGATGAGGACGCGTCAGTGCTGGCGATCCCGTACGATATGCCGATCGTCGGCTACGGAAACCATGTCGTCAATACTCTCAGGATCTGGGATGCGCGCGCGATCAACGAATTCTCGCTCGATTCATTTGACAAGGGTGAGTATCACAAAGCGGTCGAACAGGAGAATCTGGCATCGAGTATTGTCGAAGTCCTGTATCCGTGCGACAACCATTACGCAGGCAAGGAACTGCGCTTAAAACAGCAGTATTTCTTTGTTTCGGCGAGTCTGCAGATCATTCTGCGCAAGCATAAGATCAAGCATCCCGATATCCGGACGCTGCCGGAAAAAGTCGTGATCCAGATGAATGATACGCACCCGACGATCTGCGTGCCCGAGCTGATGAGGCTGCTGATCGACGAGGAAGGTCTCGGCTGGGACGAGGCCTGGGATGTCGTCACGAAGACATGCGCGTTCACAAACCATACGATCATGGCGGAAGCTTCCGAAAAATGGCCGATCGACCTGTTCGAAAGGCTTCTTCCGCGTATCTATATGATCGTCTGGGAAATGGACCGACGGCTCAAGGAACGGATCCGACAGGTGTTCGGCGACGATGAGTCAAAGATCAAGTCGATGGCGATCCTCTATGACGGACAGGTCCGCATGGCCAATATGGCGATCAACGCGGCGTTCTCGGTCAACGGTGTGGCTGCGCTTCACACCGAGATCCTGAAGAAGCAGGCATTTAAAGACTTCTATCAGATGATGCCCGAGAAGTTCAATAACAAGACCAACGGCATCACACAGCGGAGATTCCTTCTGCATGCCAATGAACGGCTTGCAGGCTGGGTCACCAACCTGATCGGCGACGGCTGGATCACTGACCTGACGCAGATCGAACGACTGCGGCAGTGGGCGGATGACGATCAGAAACTGGACGAATTCGCACAGATCAAGCGGGCGAACAAGGAACGTCTCGCGGCGTATATCAAAGAGCACAACGGCATCGAGATCGATCCCGATTCGATTTTCGATGTGCAGGTCAAACGGCTCCATGAGTACAAGAGACAGCTGCTCAATATCCTGCATATCATGGCGCTTTATGAAGATCTGAAACGCAATCCCGAGCAGGATTTCTACCCGAGGACCTATATCTTCGGCGCGAAAGCCGCAGCCGGCTATGTCAGAGCGAAAGAGACGATCCGCCTGATCAATGATGTCGCAGGTATCGTCAATAATGACCCCGAGATCGGCGGACGGATCAAGATCGTCTTCATTGAGGATTACAGGGTCAGCAATGCCGAGATCATCTTCGCGGCATCCGATATCAGCGAGCAGATCTCGACTGCTTCAAAAGAGGCATCAGGTACCGGCAACATGAAGATGATGCTGAACGGCGCGGTCACGATCGGCACGATGGACGGCGCAAATGTCGAGATCGTCGAAGCGGTCGGCGCAGAAAACGCGTTTATCTTCGGACTCAGCGCCGATGAAGTCATCAATTACGAAAACAAAGGCGGATACAATCCGATGGAGATCTATGAGTCAGACCCGACGATCCGGCGCGTGATCGACAGCCTGATCGACGGAACCTATTCGAACGGCGATACCGAGCGTTACCGTGATCTCTACCAGTCACTGCTCTACGGCGGCGGAGGCGCAGCGGATCCGTATTTCATTCTCAAGGATTTCAATGCGTACGACGAGGCTTCTAAGAGAGCTGTCGATGCCTACCGCAACAGGCGGGCATGGTCAAAGATGGCTCTGCTGCAGGTCGCCGGAGCCGGACGGTTCTCATCGGACAGAACGATCGAAGAATATGTGGAAGACATCTGGCATCTTGACCGGTTGAAAGCGGAGGAATAACGAATGAAACGATATGAGAACGGCATGTATCTGATCGGCGGCAAGACGCTTTGCGCGACTGCCGAGGAGGCAAAGGCGGCATACGGCGCCGAAGTCGATGAACAGAAAGCGGCACAGGGGACGATCGCATGGTCGATCCTGAACAAGCATAATACAGCCCCTTCGATGGAGAATCTTCAGATCCGTTTTGACAAGCTGACGTCGCACGACATCACGTATGTCGGAATCATTCAGACAGCGCGCGCTTCGGGACTTGAGAAGTTCCCGATGCCCTATGTGCTGACGAACTGCCACAATTCACTCTGCGCGGTCGGCGGAACGATCAACGAAGACGACCATATGTTCGGACTGACGAGCGCAAAGCGCTACGGCGGTGTCTATGTACCGCCGCATCAGGCTGTTATCCATCAGTATGCGCGTGAAATGCTCGCGCGCTGCTCGGATATGATCCTCGGATCGGACAGCCACACGCGCTACGGCGCCCTGGGTACGATGGCGATGGGAGAAGGCGGTCCCGAGCTTGTCAAACAGCTGCTGAACAAGACTTACGATATTAAAATGCCCGAGATCGTCGGAATCTATCTGACCGGTGAAGTCAGGAAGGGTGTCGGACCGCAGGATGTTGCGCTTGCGCTGATCGGCGGGACATTTAAGGACGGCTTTGTGAACAACCGGGTTCTTGAGTTTGTCGGTCCCGGTGTTGAAAAGCTCTCAGCCGACTTCAGGATCGGTGTCGATGTCATGACGACAGAGACGACCTGCCTGTCTTCGATCTGGCAGACCGATGAGGCGATCCGTGAATTCTATGCGATCCACGGACGCGAGGGCGATTACGCCGAACTGAAACCGGCCGATGTCGCGTATTATGACAGGATGATCGAGATCGATCTGTCTGAGATCAGACCGATGATCGCGATGCCGTTCCACCCGAGCAATGCATTCACGATCGAAGAAGTAAACAGAAATCTCGCAGATATTCTGCACGAGGTCGAAGAGGCCGCGAAGGTGAGCCTTGGAGCGGACACGACATTTACTCTCTCCGACAAGATCCGGAATGGCGGACTCTATGTCGATCAGGGTATCGTCGCGGGCTGTGCCGGCGGCGGATTTGAAAATCTCTGCGCGGTCGCCGATATTCTTAAAGGACGCAGCATCGGATGCGATGAATTCTCGATGAGCGTCTATCCCGCGAGCACACCGATCTATATGGATCTCGCAAGGAAAGGGAAGCTTGCCGATATCATTGCGGCGGGAGCGATCGTCAAGACCGCGTTCTGCGGACCGTGCTTCGGCGCCGGCGACACTCCGGCCAACGGTGATCTGTCGATCCGCCATTCGACACGCAATTTCCCGAACCGCGAGGGAAGCAAACTTCAGCAGGGACAGATCGCATCGGTCGCGCTGATGGATGCGCGGTCGATTTCCGCCACCGCTATCAACGGCGGACGGCTGACATCGGCAGAGGATCTCGATGTCGAATACAGTGCCGAACACTATTTCTTTGACAGCTCGATTTACGAGAAGCGTGTCTTTGACAGCCACGGCAAAGCCGACAGCAGCGTCGAAGTCCGATTCGGTCCGAATATCAAGGACTGGCCGGCGATGGCGCCGCTGCCTGAGAATCTGCTGATCAAGGTCGTCTCACGGATCGAAGATCCGGTCACGACGACTGACGAACTGATTCCGTCGGGAGAGACATCGTCCTATCGTTCGAACCCGCTCGGGCTGGCCGAGTTCACACTGTCAAGAAAGGATCCGGATTATGTCGGGGAAGCCAAGCGTGTGCAGCAGGCACAGAAAGCCCTGCAGGCCGGGGAAGATCCGGTCGCGGCGCTTCCCGAGCTGGCGCCTGTCTGGGAGAAGATCCGTGAAGCATGCGACGGCGTGACATGGGAGAACACCGGTATCGGAAGCACGATCTTCGCCGTCAAGCCCGGCGACGGGTCGGCCCGCGAGCAGGCGGCTTCCTGCCAGAAAGTGCTCGGCGGCTGGGCTAATATCGCGCATGAATACGCGACCAAGCGCTACCGTTCGAATCTGATGAACTGGGGTATGCTGCCGCTTCTGGTCGACAAGGGATCGATCCCGGTCGAAAAGGGCGATTATGTGCTGATTCCCGATGTGCGCGCGGCGATCGCCGGTGAAAAGGTTGCATTCGACGGTATCGTGATCCGCGGCGATGAAGTGAAGAAAGTCAGCTTCTCGACAGGAGCGATGACCGACACCGAGAGGGAGATCCTTCTCAAAGGGTGTCTGATCAACTACTACAGAGGATAAACAATGAAACAAAGGCTGATCCGAATCGGCATACTGGCCGCGGTGTTTATCGTCGCGGCCACGCTGTTCGGTCTTATGACAAATAAGGGAAAGAAAGGAGCGACGGTGAGCATGGCGACGCCGGCGCTTCCTCGTCTTTCATTTGGATGTCAGGGCTATATCGTCAATCCGCTTTCGGGTTATGCCGGAGAGATCGACGAAGGGTCAGTCCATGGAGACATTCTGCCGCTTGACGCGTCGGGAACGGTCACGATGTATGTGACGACTTACGAGAAGGCGATCGACAAGCTGAAATACGAGGTCCGCTCTCTCGATACCGGCAAGGCGCTCGACAAAGGGAAGATCAATGTGACGAAAGATCCGGATCAGCAGCTGGTCGCCTATAAGATCGAGCTCGGAGAGGTCTTCGAAAAACTCGGCAAGGATACACAGGCGATGCTGGTCGTCAAAGCCGATGTCGACGATGAAACAGTCACTTACTTTATCCGCGTCGTCATGCCCGATCCGACGACGACGAAAGCCTGCCTTGATTTCGCGGTCAATGTCCATGATCAGACCATGAACCCGAGCGAAGAAGGAACACTTGAGTCGATGCTTGAAACGGCGGATCTTGACAATCAGTCACTCGACTATGTGACGATCGAATCAGATTACGACTATGTCGTCTGGCAGAATCAGAAACCGCAGACCGTCGGCAACATCACCTGGTATATCCATGAGGCCAACAGCACCAGCACGTCGCTGACGATGCGCTACAAAGTCATGCTGACCGGAACGGGCGATGATACGATCTATACGGTCAATGAATTCTACCGGATCCGCGGAAGCGGAAAACAGATGTATCTGCTTGATTTTATCAGAAGGCTTGACCACGACCCGGAAGACACTTCGCTGAAAGCCAATGACAGCGGCATCGATCTGGGTATTACGGACCTCAACCAGGATACGATGTATGACGCCGGCGGCAACATTGCGGTCTTTGTTCAGAATGAAGCAGTCTACGAATACAATAAAAAGAAGAATACCCTGATCAGAGTCTTCGGATATACCGATGAGCTGACCGGAAGCTTCCCGCCTGACAATCAGCGCCGGGACATTAAGGTCCTCAAAGTCACAAAAGGCGGAGACGCGATCTTTTCCGTGGCCGGTTATGTGCCGCGCGGCGAGCATGAAGGACGCGTCGGACTAGCGCTTTACCAGTACAATTATGAAAAGAACTATGTGGCTGAGATCCTGTTCGTGCCGAGCAAACTGAGCTATGAAGTCGCGCGCGACAACCTGAATTCATGCCTGTGTTACGGAGGCGAGGATGCGACCTACTATCTGCTGGTCGACCAAAAGCTCTACAGGCTGCGGATCGGCACCGGCAATCATGCCACGCAGAAAGAGATCGCCTCCGGTATCACGGACGATAAGATCGCGATCGCGGATGACGCATCGCGTATCGCGTATGTCGACGGTGAGGGAACGATTCGCGTCCATTGTCTGAAGAATAATGAAAAGTACAAAGTCAAGGCCGAAGGGTCGGACGCGGTCGAACCGATCGGATTTATCGGTGCGGACCTGGCCTACGGGTCGAAGCGCGCAAGTGACACAGGAAAGATGGCCGACGGCAGAGATGTCGAACCGTTTTATAAAGTCACGATACGCAACAAAGAGAATAAAGAACTGATGACGTATCAGAAAGAACGGATCCTGATGCGCGATGCGCATGTCGAGAACGCAACACTGACGTTGGAACGCATCCAGAAATCGGGGTCATCCTATGTCGACATCGCCGACGATTATATTCAGGAGAACAAAGCGGTCAAGGAAAGCATGATCGAGCGGATGCGGATCGACGGCGAGGACGGCATCAGCAGGGTCCATCTTGTTTTCAGTAAAGGATTATCAGGCAAGAAACCGAAATTCCTGTCGCCGAAGCAGAGTTACGAGTCCGCTGACGTCGATCTGTATCTGACGAAGAACGGATATCAGGACCGTTACTATGTGTTCGGCTGCGGCACCGCAGTCGGAGGCTACGATCTGCCAGGGGAGGCGATCGTCTCGGCGGATGAGTTCTCGGGACTTGTCACGAAAGGATCGCAGTCGATCTTCTGGGAGCGCGGAAACCGCGATCTAATCTATACGATCCCGAACATGAAGATGTTTAAGGCCGCAAGCGGTCAGAGCGCAAAAGACGCCTGCATCAAACACCTGTATAAGATGACCGGCGCGAAAAAAACGCTCGACTTAAGCGAATGCAAAGTCGAGCAGACATTGTATCTCGTTAACCACGGACGGCCTGTCATTGTTCTGACACAGGGAGACGGGGCATTGATGATCTACAGCTATTCGGAGACAACGGTCAACTGCGTGGATCCGAAGAACGGGGCACGCATCAGCCGGACATTTGAGCAGATCGATAAGAATGCGAAAGCACTGCTTACTGCGGATCAAGGTGCCGACTGATACCGCTCCTTGAAAACAGCGAGCCGAGGAGCCATCCGCCGACGCCGCAGGCGATGACTTCACCGATCAGGATCGTCAGCATATAATAGAAAATGACGAACGGCGTCGATCCTTTGAGACCGTAGCCGAAGTATAATACAAACGGAATGATCAGCGTGTTCGCGATGATCGGGGGAAGCGTGCAGAGCCAGATCGGACAGCCCTTCTTCCTCATATAATAGGTCCCGACGGCTCCGAGCAGGGTTGCAAGACTTCCGAAGATCATGTCGGGGAGGATCCCTCCTCCGATCATGTTGCCCAGGAAGCATCCGATCAGAAGACCCGGGATCGCTGCCGGTGTAAATGCCGGAAGGATCGTCAGGGCTTCGGAGACCCGGACCTGGATCGCATTGAAGCTGATCGGCGCAAACGCCAGAGTAAGTGCTGTATAGATTGCGGCAATAAACGCGGCCTGCACAAGAAATAAAATGCTTTTATGTCCTTTTGAGTTCATGTTAAGATTATAACCAAAGGACAGTGATAATGCAATTGAAAGGAGAAAACATGGATTACATGACCGTCCGGGAGATTTTCAAAGAACGGGAAAAGCTGTACGGCACGACTGTGCGCGTCGGAGGATGGGTCAGAAGCAACCGGGATTCGAAAGCAGTCGGATTCATCGTTCTGAACGACGGAACCTGCTTCGAAACACTTCAGATCGTCTACGCAGATCAGCTGGACAACTTCAAGGAGATCGCGGCGATCAATGTCGGCGCGGCCGTTGAAGTCACCGGTGAGCTTGTCGCGACACCCGAGGCGAAACAGCCGTTCGAGATCCAGGCTGAAACAGTGACAGTGATCGGCGAGTCACCGTCCGATTACCCGCTCCAGAAGAAGCGCCATACGCTGGAGTTTTTAAGAACGATCCAGCATCTCCGCCCGCGGGCCAATACGTTTCAGGCAGTCTTCAGAGTCCGGTCGGTCCTTGCCTATGCGATCCATAAGTTCTTCCAGGACCGCGGATTTGTCTATGTTCACACGCCGATCATCACAGGCAGCGATGCGGAGGGTGCCGGTGAAATGTTCCAGGTCACGACACTCGACCTCGGCGGAATCGCAAAATCCGGCGGTCCGGTCGACTACAGCCAGGACTTTTTCGGCAAACATACGTCGCTGACAGTCAGCGGACAGCTCGACGGAGAATGTTTTGCACAGGCGTTCAGAAATATCTACACGTTCGGACCGACTTTCCGAGCAGAGAATTCAAATACAACGCGGCACGCGGCCGAATTCTGGATGATCGAGCCGGAGATCGCGTTTGCCGATCTGAACGATGATATGAAACTTGCCGAGGATATGCTCAAGTACATCATCAGCTATGTCCTTGAGCAGTGCCCGGCAGAAATGACATTCTTCAACAGATTTATCGACAAGGGCCTGCTGGACAGACTGAATCATGTTGTCAGTTCTGATTTTGCTCAGATCACGTATACCGATGCGGTCGCGCTGCTCGAGAAGGAGAACGACCGGTTCGAGTACAAGGTCTCGTGGGGAGCTGATCTGCAGACAGAGCATGAGCGGTGGCTGACCGAAGAGCATTTCAAACGGCCGGTCTTTGTCACTGACTATCCGAAGGATATCAAGGCTTTCTACATGAAGCAGAACGACGACGGTAAAACTGTCGCGGCTGTCGACTGTCTTGTGCCGGGAATCGGCGAGATCATCGGCGGAAGTCAGAGGGAGGACGACGAGGCCAAGCTTCGTCAGCGCATGAGCGAGCTGAATCTGAGCGAGGAAGACTACGCATTCTACCTCGATCTGCGCAAATACGGATCAACGCCGCATGCCGGATACGGGCTCGGATTCGAGCGTTGTGTAATGTATGTGACCGGTATGGCGAATATAAGGGATGTGCTGCCGTTTGCGAGAACGGTTGGAAATTGTGAACTTTAAGAAACTTGAGTGGAGGAAACTTGAGCGTTAAAGGAGGAGAGCGATGAGCACCGATTACATGAAACTGTACCGCGAATGGGTCGAAGATCCGTTCTTTGATGAGCAGACGCGCGCGGAGCTTGAGGCGATCGCGGGCGACGAGAAGGAGATCGAGGACAGGTTCTATATGTCACTGGAGTTCGGCACGGCCGGACTTCGCGGGATCCTGGGCGCCGGGACCAACCGGATGAACATCTACACGGTCGGAAAGGCGACGCAGGGACTTGCAAATTATATTCACAAAAACGGAAAACTGAAAAACGGCGTCGCGATCGCTTACGACTGCCGCAACATGTCGCCTGAGTTTGCCGATGCGGCTGCCTGCGTTCTTGCGGCAAACGGCATCAAGGCGCATGTATTTGACAGCCTGCGTCCGACACCTGAATTGTCATTCGCTGTCCGCTATCTTGACTGCATCGCCGGCATCAATGTCACGGCGAGCCACAACCCGGCTGCATACAATGGCTACAAAGTCTACTGGGAGGACGGCGCGCAGATCACACCGCCGCATGACACCGGTATTATGGATGAAGTCGCGGCGATTGAGTCATTCCACGATGTAAAAAGCATGGACAGGAAGCAGGCTGAGGAGCAGGGGCTGTACGAAACGATCGGCGAAGCGGTCGATCAGGCCTATTACGAGGAAGTTAAGAAACTGATCCTGCGCGATGACCTGATTAAAAAATACGCTGATGAAATCAGCATCGTCTATACCCCGCTTCACGGAACCGGAAATATCCCGGTGCGGCGTATTTTAGAAGAGATCGGATTTACCAATGTCAGCGTTGTCCCCGAGCAGGAAAAGCCGGACGGCAATTTCCCGACCGTATCGTATCCGAATCCGGAGGCGGCTGAAGCATTTGAACTCGGACTTGCTCTCGGCAAAGAGAAGCATGCCGATCTGATCCTTGCAACTGACCCCGATGCGGACAGGCTTGGCGTCTATGTCCTCGACAAAGAAGGCGGCTATCATCCGCTGACCGGAAACATGTCGGGCTGCCTGATTGCCGAGTATCTGCTGAATCAGCGCGAGGCGGCCGGCAAGCTGCATGACGATTCGTATCTCGTCAGCACGATCGTTTCCACAAAGCTTGCCAAGGCGATCGCGGACAGCTATAAAGTCGGTTTTGTCGAAGTGCTGACCGGGTTTAAGTATATCGGCGGAAAGATGCTCGAGTCCGAGCTGACCGGAAAAGGACATTATGAATTCGGATTCGAAGAGAGCTACGGATCATTGGCAGCCGACTATGCGCGTGATAAAGACGCAGTTGCGGCATCGGTGGTTCTGTGTGAGGCCGCTGCCTACTACAAAGACCAGGGGATGACACTCTGGGAGGCGATGACCGCGATGTACGAAAAATACGGCTGGTA
>CACYEU010000199.1 GCA_902773445.1 uncultured Lachnospiraceae bacterium
AAACGGCGCCGGCAAATCCACCCTGATGAGCGTTCTGTTCGGATTGTATCAGGCGGAAGAAGGCGAGATTCACAAGGACGGGAAAAAAGTAGAGATCAAAGACCCGAACGATGCCAACGATCTTGGAATCGGCATGGTGCATCAGCACTTCAAACTGGTCGAATGTTTCTCAGTGCTTGACAATATCATTCTGGGCGTTGAGCCCACAAAAAACGGACTGCTTCAGAAAGATGAAGCGAGAAAGAAAGTCATCGAGCTTTCCGAGAAGTATCATCTGCAGGTCGATCCGGACGCGATGATCGAGGATATCACAGTCGGTATGCAGCAGAGAACAGAGATCCTGAAGATGCTGTACCGTGACAATGAGATCCTGATCTTCGACGAGCCGACAGCTGTGCTGACGGTACAGGAGATCGCAGAGCTGATGCAGATCATGAAAGATCTTGCAAAAGAAGGCAAGAGCATTCTGTTTATTTCACACAAGCTGAATGAGATCATGGAAGTCGCCGACCGCTGCACCGTATTGCGTAAAGGCAAATACGTCGGCACCGTTGAGACAAAGGATACCAATCCGGAAAAGCTCTCGGCAATGATGGTCGGCCGCGATGTCAGCTTCAAGGTCGACAAGAAACCGGCTGAGCCGGGCGATGTCGTTCTTGATGTGCAGCATATGTCTGTAGCTGGCGGCCACGGCAAAAAAGATGCTGTCCACGATGTTTCCTTCCAGGTAAGAGAAGGCGAGATCGTCTGCATTGCCGGTATCGACGGCAACGGCCAGACCGAGCTGATCTACGGCCTGACAGGTCTTGAGCCGCTCAAAGAAGGCAAGATCTTTATGGAAGGCGCAGACATCACCAACGAGACGATCCGTCAGCGTTCACAGCACAGTATCAGTCATATCCCGGAAGACCGGCATAAACACGGACTGGTCCTGGATTACACGCTTGAAGACAATCTTGTTCTGCAGCGCTATTTCGAACCGGAGTTCACCAGTAAATTCGGATTCCTGAAGCGCAAAGAGATCCGCGACTATGCCAACAAGCTGATCGAAGAACACGATGTTCGCTCCGGTCAGGGGCCGATCACGATCGCACGCGCGATGTCAGGCGGCAATCAGCAAAAGGCGATCATCGGCCGTGAGATCGACCGTGATCCGAAGCTGCTGATTGCAGTACAGCCCACACGCGGCGTTGATATCGGCGCGATCGAAATGATCCACAGCCAGCTGATCAAACAGCGCGATGCCGGAAAGGCCGTTCTCCTGGTCAGCCTTGAGCTGGATGAGGTTATGGATGTTCCGGACCGTATCCTGGTAGTCTATGAAGGTGAACTTGTCGGTGAATTTACACCCGATGAAGTAACGATGGAAGAGCTTGGTCTCTACATGACAGGCGCAAAGAGACAGGAGGTGGGAAGCAATGAATAACGGCAAGAGTAAATTCCTGCAAAGGGAAGGAGTTCAGTCGCTGATCGCCTCTCTGATCTGTATCGTACTGGGCCTCCTTGTAGGATATATCGTTCTCCTGTGCATCAATGCTCAGGGAGCCGGAAGAGCGATCGTCTCGATCCTGAAAAACTTCCTGTATTTCCCGAAGCCCTCTGTCGCACTCGAGTATTTCGGAAGTACATTGGCAAAGATGGCACCGCTGCTGATGTGTACGCTCTCGATCCTGTTTGCGTATAAGGTCGGTCTGTTCAATATCGGAGCATCAGGACAGTATACAGTCGGAGCAGGACTTGCCCTGTTCCTGGCGCTGAAGTACCAGATGCCCTGGTATGTATGCCTGCTGGCAGCCCTGATCGGAGGCGGCATTCTCGGCGGTATTTCAGGTGCTCTGAAAGCCTACCTGAACGTGAATGAAGTTATTGCAGGTATCATGCTTAACTGGATCTCCCTCTATTGCATCAACATGCTGTTGACCAATGTCAAGGAATCCAGTACCACTTATACCCTCGCGCTCAGGACGAACGCTCCGAAAGGTCTCCTTCCTCATTTGGGATTGGACAAACTGTTCTCCGACAACAAGTATGTTACGCTTGCCATACCGCTGGCCATCATCATTGCCATCCTGGTGTGGATCGTCATGGAGAAGACGAAGCTCGGCTATGAGCTGAAGGCAACGGGTCTCAACAAGAACGCTGCGAAGTATGCCGGCATGAAAGAAAAATACAACATGATCCTGACGATGGTTATCGCAGGATGTCTGTCAGGACTTGGTGCCGCGTTCCTGTACCTGAGCGGAATCGAGCAATGGTCCTGCGCGCAGACAGCCGTACCGGCGATGGGCTTTAACGGTATTGCGGCTGCTTTCCTCGGCGGTTTGAATCCGATCGGAAGCATCTTCTCCGCATTCTTTATTCAGCACATCACAAGCGGCGGTTCCTATGTGGACAAGATGGTATACGCGTCTCAGATCTCAGACCTGATCTCCGCGGTGATCATCTACTTCTGCAGTTTTGTTCTGTTCTTTAAGTACATTATGAAGAAAATAGTTGCGAAGAAAGGAGGGAATGCATAATGTCACTATTATTACAGTACACTCTCATTTATGCTTCTGTGCTCCTGCTTGTAGCACTTGGCGGCTGTTTCTCTGAACACAGTGGTGTGATCAACCTGGGTCTGGAAGGCATCATGGTCATTGGCGCCCTCGGCGGCGCGCTGGTCATGAGAGGCATGCCGAATCTTCCCGGTCCCGCAATGCTGATCATGGTCTTTCTGGGTGCCGTGATTGCAGGTATGATCTTCTCTCTGCTCCTCGCGGTTGCAGCAATCAATTTCAACGCCGATCAGACGCTGGTCGGTACTGCGATGAACCTGTTAGGTACGGCAGCGGCCACCGTTCTTGTCAAAGCGATCAACATGGCGAACGACCCGAACAATGTGTCCTCTGCAATTCAGTACATCAAACAGAAAAAGGCCTTTGCGCTGATCAAGATCGGCAAGTTCGAACTGAGCTGGTTCATGGTCATTGCCGTAATTCTGTTGATCGTATCTCACATTGTCCTGTACAAAACCAAGTTTGGTCTGCGCCTGATGGCCTGCGGCGAACATCCCCAGGCGGCTGACTCTGTCGGTATCAATGTATACAAGATGCGCTATGCCGGCGTTCTGATCTCAGGTTTCCTCGGCGGCCTCGGCGGTATCGTCTATATCACAGCAGGCGTCAGCGAATGGAAATTTGAAAACGGCGTGGCGGGCTTCGGCTTCCTGGCGCTGGCTGTTATGATCTTCGGACAGTGGAAACCGAAATACATTGCGGGTGCAGCACTTTTGTTCGGTCTGTTCCGCGCGCTGTCCAACGTATACACAGGATTCGATTTCCTGGCCAATTTGCATCTGCCCAGCACCGTCTACAATATGCTTCCGTATATTGTTTCACTGGTCGTTCTGGCACTGTTCTCAAAGAACTCCAGAGCACCGAAGGCAGAAGGTATCCCTTACGACAAAGGCCAGAGATGATCTGATGACCACCAACACAAAACGACCGGCAGAAATCCTGCCGGTCGTTTTAATATGTTCTGTTTCCGATAAACGTCAGGCGTTGGCACCTGCCTCAGCTGCGCGCTCGATCAGTTTCTCGCCATAGTGGTGTTCCTTCTCGAGCATCATATCCTTGACCTTCATCAAACGTACCTGTGAGCTTCTCTCCGCCTCGTCCAGCTTCATACTGATGCTGTGGATCATTTCCTCCGTATCCGGGATCGTGACGTGCTCAAGCGCGTTCACGCGGCGACGCGTCTCTTCGATCTCATCGGCCAGCAGCTGACAGCCTTTTTCGACCTCAGCCAGGCGTAGAAGATCCGGAAGAACATCAGCCAGCCTTTTAACTGAATCATCGAGATCCGCCGATGTGAACGCATAACCGTAGCAGTAGATGTCATTCGGGTCTGTCGTCCTGGTCTGTGTTTCAAAAACCGGGATATCGACACTCATGACATTCCTGGTTGAAGCTTCAAGCCTGATCTCCTGCTTTGGTGCCATCAAAGCAGTATTCAGAATCTCGTCAGACATTGACGACCGCGCTAGAACAAAATTCTTGTTGGCCGCGTTGATCGCCGCTTCGACTTCTTCACGAAGCCTGCGGTTCTCTCTGACGAGTTCAAGGAATTGCCTCATCAGCTCATCACGTTTATCTTTGAGTAATTTATGTCCCCTTCTCGCTGTCACGAGCTTTCTCTTCAGCCTCGTGAGCTCCATGCGGGTCGGGATCACATACGTTGATGCCATGACAAAGCCCTCTTCTTATTTCTTCTCATAATACTCATCAAGGTACTCATCTTTAATACGTTTCAGCTCGGAACGCGGCAGAATGCGCAGCAGCTCCCAACCAATCTCGAGAGTCTCCTCAATACTGCGGTCGGTCATATAGCCCTGTGATACATATTTGGCTTCAAACTCATCAGCGAATTTCGCATAGAGCTTATCCATATCTGTCAGCGCTGCTTCACCGAGGATGACCATGAGCTCTTTTGCGTCTTTGCCGCGGGCATAAGCAGCAAACAGCTGGTTCATCGTATTCGCGTGATCGGCTCTGGTCTTGCCTTCGCCGATACCTTTATCTTTAAGACGCGACAGTGACGGAAGAACGTCGATCGGCGGCTGCAGGCTTCTGCGGTGAAGATCACGGCTCAGAATGATCTGGCCCTCTGTGATATAGCCTGTCAGGTCGGGGATCGGGTGAGTCTTGTCATCTTCAGGCATTGACAGGATCGGGATCATTGTAATCGATCCGATCTTTCCGCGCTGACGTCCGGCGCGTTCGTACAGTGACGCAAGGTCTGTGTACATATAGCCCGGATAACCGCGGCGTCCCGGGACTTCCTTGCGGGCTGCCGAGACTTCACGCAGCGCGTCTGCGTAGTTTGTTAAGTCTGTCAGAATGACAAGTACGTGCATGTCGAGATCGAATGCCAGATACTCAGCTGCTGACAGAGCCACACGTGGTGTCGCGATACGCTCAACGGCCGGGTCATTTGCGAGGTTGATGAACATAACGCTTCGGTCGATGGCGCCTGTCTCACGGAAACTCTCCATGAAGAAGTTCGCCTCGTCGAATGTAATACCCATCGCAGCGAAAACAACCGCGAATTTCTCGTCTTTACCGCGGACACGCGCCTGACGCGCGATCTGAGCGGCAAGCTGAGCGTGCGGAAGGCCTGATCCTGAGAAGATCGGAAGCTTCTGTCCGCGGACCAGTGTGTTCAACCCGTCGATCGCGGAGACACCGGTCTGAATGAATTCCTGCGGATAAGCGCGGGCTGCCGGGTTCATCGGAAGTCCCTCGATGTCGAGACGTTTCTCGGGAAGGATCTCCGGACCGCCGTCGATCGGCTCACCCATACCGTTGAAGATACGCGCAAGCATGTCAGGTGATACGCCAAGTTCCATCGTGCGTCCGAGGAAACGGACTTTACTCGACTCAAGGTTGATTCCGGTTGCAGCGTCATACAGCTGTACCAGTGCGTTTGAACCGTTGATCTCAAGGACTTTACAGCGGCGGACTTCGCCGTTGGCAAGTTCGATCTCAGCCATTTCATTGTAAGCGACATCCTCAACGCCCTGAACGAGCATCAGAGGACCCGCGACTTCTTTAATTGTACGATATTCTTTAGCCATCAGAACTCCTCCTTTTCTTCAATCAACTTCGAAAGTTCCGATTTGAGCTCATCGTCAATTCTCTTTGCTTCCGCCTCAATATCATTCTCATGGATGTACTTGAAACGGCCGATCTCTTCACGGACAGGCATGTTGACGATTTTTTCGATCGATACTCCCTCATTCAGTGTATCCAATGCCTTGTCGTAGAACGAAAGGATCAGACGCATCAAAAGAACCTCTTTCTCGGATGAAGAATAGGTATCGATTTCGTGGAACGCATCCTGGTGCAGATAGTCTTCACGGATCGAACGGGCCGCCTCAAGTTTCAGGCGGTCGCCTGCTGACAAGGCATCCATACCGACGAGCTTGACGATCTCATCGAGCTCGGCCTCATCCTGCAGAAGACTCATCATTCTGCCTCGCAGCATTCCCCAGTCCTCATCGACATTCTGGTTGAACCATTTCACGATATCATCCTGATACAGGGAATAGCTGGTCAGCCAGTTGATCGCCGGGAAGTGGCGGGCATATGCAAGCGATGAATCCAGACTCCAGAAAACCTTGACGATACGGAGTGTCGCCTGCGTGACCGGTTCGGAAATATCTCCGCCGGCCGGTGAAACAGCACCGATAACCGAAAGGGCTCCCTCGCGTCCTTCGGAGCCGAGCGAAATAACACGTCCGGCACGCTCATAGAATGATGCAAGACGTGAGCCGAGGTAAGCCGGGTATCCTTCCTCACCGGGCATTTCCTCAAGACGTCCGGACATCTCACGGAGAGCCTCCGCCCAACGGGATGTTGAGTCAGCCATCAGCGCGACTGAATAACCCATATCACGGAAATACTCGGCAATTGTAATACCTGTGTAGATCGAAGCCTCACGGGCTGCCACAGGCATATCGGATGTATTTGCGATCAGGATCGTTCTCTCCATCAGAGACTTTCCTGATTTCGGATCAAGCAGTTCCGGGAACTCGTTCAAAACGTCCGTCATCTCATTGCCGCGCTCGCCGCATCCGATGTAGACGACGATGTCGGCGTCAGCCCATTTTGCAAGCTGATGCTGAACGACTGTCTTGCCGGAGCCGAACGGTCCGGGGATCGCAGCCACACCGCCTTTGGCGATCGGGAACAATGCATCGATGACACGCTGACCGGATTTCAGCGGTACATCGGGATTAAGCTTTTCTTTATACGGACGGCCGCGACGGACCGGCCATTTCTGCATCAGAGTTAAGTCATGAACTGTACCGTTATCGTCTGTGACCTGGGCTATCACATCCGTTACGGTATAGTCACCGCCCTTGATCGATGTCAACTCACCGTTGATGCCGACCGGGACCATGATTTTCTGAACAACGACTTCTGTCTCCTGAACCGTGCCGATGATATCGCCTTCCACGACTTTCGTTCCGGCCTCAACTGTCGGTTCGAATGTCCATACAGCATCTCTGTCAAGAGAATCGACTTCAACGCCTCGCGGAAGAAGATTCGTTCCGGTCGCCTCGAGAATTTTGGCAAGCGGACGCTGAATTCCGTCGTAAATACTCTTGATCAGGCCGGGTCCGAGTTCAACGCTCATCGGACTTCCGATCGATTCGACCGGCTGTCCGGGCTTCAGACCCGACGTTTCCTCGTAAACCTGTACCGAGGCCTCGTCACCGTGCATCTCAATGATCTCGCCGATCAGACGCTCATCACTGACACGCACCACGTCAGACATGTTGGCGTCGCCCATGCCTGTAGCAATAACCAGAGGTCCGGCTACTTTTTTGATTTGTCCTATACTGCTCATATGCTACTTGTCCTCTCCAAATATGATATCAGACCCTACAGCCTGAATGACTGATCTACGCACCTGCTCCATTCCGAGACCCGTATTGCCGGATGTCCCCGGAATCAAAATGATCGCCGGAAGTTCGTATTCTCTATAGCGGTCGATCTCATTTCTGATCTGACTGCCGAGTTCCTCCGTCATATAGATAACAGCATATTGACCGTCGACCATTTCACGAAGCTTTCTGACCGCCTCTGCAGTTTCCTTGACAGGAACCGGCTCCATTCCGAGAGCGGCAAATCCGTAGATGCTGTCTCTGTCTCCCATAACCGCTATCTTATGCATACGTCTCCCTTATCCTTTCTCTGATCGTCTCTGCCGGCAGACCGTTCTTTTTGCCTGACAGGATGATGCGTACTGACTTTCTCTCGTTCTCGCAGGCCAGTACATAGGCGGCTAACGGATCGATGCCGAACGGATTCCATTTCTGGACCTTCATGCGGGTGATCAGCAGATCATCACACCAGCGCTCGAATGCAGACATTGATTTGTCAAATTCCGCTCCGCCGTCACCGTAGGCCGTGCCCGACAGATAGTCGACGAGCTCATCGATTCCGACCAGTGTCGCTTTGATCAGAGCAGTCTTGTTAAGCGTCTTGCATTCGGCCAGCGCGTTCTCAAGAAACTCCTGATTCTTGCCGGTCTTATAAGCGCGCAGCGCTGTCTTGATATTGGCTGATACAGCTGTCAGCTCGGCGTACTCTTTCAGCGCCGTGCTGTCAGTCTCATCGGCCGTGGCAACCAGTTCCTCAATAGCTGCCTTATCGATCATCGTATCGCAGAGTTGTGCATCTCCGGTGCGCAGGAACACACCAAGGGCTTCCTCTCCGACCTTTGCCATGCGTTCCGGAAGCTTATCGAATTCCTTTTTCTGCACAGCTTCTCTGACCATCTCGGCAGGGAAGGCTCCCTGATCCATATAGATATCATCATACTCATGACCGAGTCTGGTCTCCTTGATCGCCGCTTTCAGATTGTGATAGTCGATCGGGATCAGGAAAATGTCGAGCTTGCGGATATCTTCGTGAAGCACTTCGCGCATCAGATCCCACGCCCTGTCTCTCTCGCTTTTGATGATATCTTTGACATCACGGCTGACGAGCTGTCCGTCTCTTTCACCGCCGCAGCCCCAGCCTTTTTCAGCGAGCATTGCAAGGCAGGCATCATAGTCTTCAGCCTGAACCAGCTGCTCAAGGAACTCCTTGCTCAGCAGATCGTTTTCTTTGATATGGATACGGGTGACCGCATCAATGTATTGTTTACCAGACACTGTCAATTCCCCCGTTCCTATGAGGCATCTGCCTCATTCTTAAACAGAATCCCGGAAATACAGTCCTGCAGACCTTCACGCTCGCTGCGGAACATCGCATCAACCGAGCAGTTCTCTTCAATGCCGCCGTAACCGAGCACGAAGCCTCCGTCGATATCGGCCGGTTCTTCAGCGATTGTCACATCAGCGCCGACCGCCTCTTTGAGGACAGCCTCAAATCCGGCGGGAAGTCTGTCGAGGTCTTTCTTTGCGAAGCGGATCACACCGGCTTCAGGCAGGTTGAAACGTGAAACGACCTTTTTGATCATAGCGAAATAATCGCTGTCAGACAGTCCCAAGATCGCCTCTTTCGCCTTGTTCATCACCTGCTCGATCAGTTCCTGCTTCTTTTCCAGGATCATCTTCTGCTGCTTGAGCTGTGCCGAAGAATGGGCGCGTTCGACCACCTGATCACTTTCGCGCTCTGCTTTCGCCTTCGCCTCTTCAACTGTCTTGTCAGCGTCTTTCTGCGCTGCAGCGATCACGGCATCAGCCTTCTCCTTTGCCGCAGTCAGAATCTCATCGATATTGGCATCAGCCTGCGCTTTGATGTCCTGTATGATTCTGTCAAGTCCTGACAATTGATTGCTACCCATTTGTTCCTTCCTTTCTTCGCTTCAATCGATCTCTGCAAAATGAAGTGTGATTACTTGATTCCGAAGATCGACAGAATTGAAATCAGAAGAGCCAGGATCGCGTATGTCTCGACCATGGCCGGGAAGATCATTGCTTTACCAAACTGATCTTCTTTCTTGGAAACCAGATTGATCGATGCGACTGACGCTTTGCCCTGATGGATACCGGAGCCAAGTCCGACAAATCCCATCGGCAGGCAGGCTGCCAGATAGAGCAGGCCCTGACCGACTGTAGGAGCCTGACCTCCCATGATGCCGATCCTTGAAAGCGTGATGAACGCGATCAGCAGGCCGTAAATGCCCTGTGTGCCCGGGAGGAGCTGGAGGACCAGAACCTTACCGAACAGATCCGGTTTTTCACTTGTCGCACCGGCAGCTGCCTGGCCGGCAATACCGACGCCGACTGCTGATCCGATGCCAGCGAATAACGCTGCAATAGCCGCACCCGTAAGACCAAATACCATACCCAGATTATCCATATTACTTTGCCTCCTTAACTCTGTAATATTTCGTGTTCTCGGTGAGCGGATCGAGTGTCCGTCCGCCACCTTCATAAAACTTGCCAAAAAACTCCACGTACTGGAGTCTGTTTGTATGAACATATGCGCCGAGCGCATTGATCGCGAGGTTCATCGCGTGACCGATCACAAAGATAATGATAAACAGGATCACGCCGACAACGCCTTTGCCCTTCGCGACCATACCGGCCATCGCATTAAAGACCGTCGCGATAACACCGGTTGCAAGACCGAGCGCCAGCAGACGCGAATATGACAGAATATCACTCAGATATCCGCTGACTCCGTAGACGCCGTAAAGGCCTTTCAGGATCCTCTTGCCCCAGTTCTTTGAATCGCGTCCGGCCGTCAGGACAATTCCGACCGCACCAAGCAGCGCGATGATCAGCGCGACTTTCCTGACGCCGAGCGGCAGGATGAATGACAGCTGGAACATATCCTGCATCAGCATCGGAACCGTCATGACTGCGACGATCAGTCCGCCGACCAGCATATACCAGAAGACAACATCGAAGATCGCGCCTTTGACATCGCCGTTTCTGATCATCTGGATCATCTGGATCGCAAGACCGACGAACAGATGGATAATACCGAAAACAAATGCAAATACCAGAAGTCTCATCGGTTCCGCGACCGGCTCGAACCAAAGTGCCGGCAGTTTGATGTCCGGACGGTTGAAGAATGTGCTTGCAATGACATTGACAGCGTCGCCGAAGAATCCTCCGAACAGAAATCCCCAGATCGTTGTCGAAATGCCGCAGTACAGGAACATCGTCAGAAACTTCTTCATGCCCGGAGCGAGATTCTTGTACTTTTTGAGACAAACCGCACACGCGATCGTGATGATCAGTCCGTATGCCGCGTCCGAAAGCATCATGCCGAAGAAGACATAATAGAAAACCGCCATGACCGCAGAAGGATCGATCTCACTTCTGTTCGGCATACTGTAGTTGGCGACGACCGACTCCATCGGCGAAGTGAATTTGTTGTTCTTCAACTTGATCGGGACGTCCTCACCGGGAGCCGGATCAGAGATCTCGACCATGACATCCATATCGGCAAGGCCTTCTTCGATCTTTTTGACATCCTGCTTCGCAAGATAGCCGCTGAGGACAAATGTCCGCTTGGATTGCGCAAGACGTCCGATCGCTTCGTACTTCTCAGCGCGCATCGCGTAGTCGTCGCGCACGAACCGGATATTATCTCGTTCGGAAGCCAGTCCGATGATCGTCTCGCGATCCTCTTCGATCTGCTTCTGATCATCCGCGATCTGCTTCTTAAGGGAAGCGATCTCTTCTGCCGGATTGAGTGACGAAAGAGGCGCTTTTGAGAAATTCATGCGCCACAGCGCATCTTCAAGCTCCGCCTTCTGATCCTTGTGGACCAGACACAGCAGGCAGGTCTGTTCCGGACTGCTGCTGATGATCTCGACATCAAAAGCATCCAGCTCAGGTTTCAGCTCTGCGATCTGCCTGTAAATATCGGAAAGGCTCACCTCACCGCCTAGCGTGCCGGCGATTGCAGCGGAATGCCTTGTGCCCTCACAATCGAGCGGAATGTCGAGATTCTTCCATGGTTCCAGAACCTCGATCTGAATCTCAAGCCGCGGGATCTCTCCTTCATTCTCGGCAATACGCTTGTTAAGCTCGACGATCTGCTTCGCCTTCGCTGTCGACTCCTCTCGCAGCCCGATCCGCTTTTCATACTCAGCTCTGTCGATGACCTGATAGTCGGTAAAGAGTCCGTCTTTTGCAGGTACAAGTCCGTCCAGGATCTTGAGCGCCTGGTCGCACATGTCGGCGTTTCTCGAAAAACCGGCAGATGATGCAGTCATGTCCGTCTGTCCGAAGACTTCATCCTTTTCCGCTGACGTATCGATCTCGACAACGCCTTGCCTCTGCAGGAATTCAAGAACCCTCTTGCGGTCCTTCTTCATGCCGCAGATGAGAATTCGTTTCATTGGCAATATGGCCATAAGCTACCGCGATCCTCCTTCCTACAGTTTCAAATATGACAACACACCTTTCACAGCATCATCGGTGTGCGCTTCTGCCGTGCGGGCCATCTCTTCGACCATCTTCCCGCCTTCTTCTTCGGCGTCCCTGATGATCTCAGCCCTCTTCTGCTCAGCTTCTTCGATCAGCCTGGCTCTCTCGTCAGCTGCTTTTCTGACAGCTTCGGCACGGATCGATTCTGCTTTCTGCACGGCTTCCTTCTGCATCTGATCAGCCTTAGCAGATGCTTCTTTCTCCGCCTGATCGGCGCTGATCTCCGCATTGCGGATCATATCAATTGCTTCTTTAGCCAATGCTCCACCTCCTAATATCACGATGCTGAAAAGGTATTGAAATTGATAATACCTGAAAATAATAAAATTATTATAAATTATACAATAAACCTGTTCATCTTGCAACAAATCAAACCGTTATATGCGCAGTCTGAACAGGTTTTATGTATTGATTTAACAACAGAATATTATTGATAAATTCTATCCTTTGTGTCCGAACCGGTTCTCAGTTCCGTTTCTCAGACGTTCGATGTTTTTCCGGTGCTGGAACACTGCCAGCGCAGCCAGCAGCGTAAAGAGAACGCACAGTTCGATCCTGAACGGTCCCGTATCTTTGAACAGACCCGCTGCCGCGAATATATAACTCTCAACAGCCAGTCCGCAGATCGCGCAGATCGAGGCAAGCGAGACATAGCCGCTCGCAACCGCAACTCCAATGAATACAACGGCAAGCGCCGGCACCATCAATGCCGAAACCGCAAGGACAACGCCGAGCATGCTTGCGATCCCCTTGCCTCCTTTGAAACCGTTTGTCACAGGAAAGTCATGTCCGAGTACTGCTCCGAGACCGGCATAAAGCTTCAGTGTCTGCGTCCCGTTGCCCACCTTATGAAACAGCGCCCAGACGATCAGGATCGGAAGGACGGCTTTCAGGACGTCCCCGGCCAGTGTCATGATGCCTCCCGAGACACCTGTGACACGGAGCGCATTCGTCGCGCCGGTATTACCGCTGCCCTCTTTACTCAGATCTACTTTTTTGATCTTCCCGACAATGCGGCCGGTCGGAAACAGGCCGAAAACATATCCTATGACAATACTGATGATACGATATCCCAACATGTTCTGCTGTTCCTTTCTGTCATTCCGAACTCTCTGCCCAGTCGCGTGACCGCTCAACTGCCTTTTGCCAACCGTGCAGGATCTCTGCTCTCTCGACCTCGTTCATCTGCGGTTCAAAGACCCGTTCGATCTCCTGTCCCCCGGCAATCTCGTCCCTGTCTTTCCAGAATCCGACTGCCAGACCGGCCAGATAGGCAGCTCCGAGAGCTGTCGTCTCGACGCAGGCCGGCCGTTTGACCGGCGCGCCGTTGATATCGGACTGGAACTGCATCAGGAAATTGTTGCGGCTCGCTCCTCCGTCGACCTGCAGCGATTTCAGCGTGATTCCGGAATCGGTCTCCATCGCCTTCAGAACATCAGTTGTCTGATAGGCCAGCGATTCGAGTGTCGCGCGCACCAGATGATTTCTGTTGACTCCGCGCGTCAGACCGACGATCGCGCCGCGCGCATACTGATCCCAGTAAGGCGCACCGAGCCCGGTAAATGCCGGAACGACATAGCAGCCGTTTGTGTCATCGACCTCGAGCGCAAGCTTCTCGCTTTCAGGAGCTGATTCGATGATCCCCAGCTGATCACGAAGCCATTGGATAGCCGCGCCTGCCACAAAGATCGATCCTTCCAGGGCATAGTCAACTTCTCCGTTAAGTCCCCATGCAATTGTCGTCAGCAGTCCGTTCTTCGATTCGATCGGTTCATGCCCGGTGTTCATCAGCATAAAACAGCCGGTTCCGTAAGTATTCTTCGCGCTGCCCGGCTCAAAACAAGCCTGCCCGAACAAGGCGGCCTGCTGATCGCCCGCTGCGCCCGCGATCGGGATTTCGCCTCCGAATAGCGCAGGATCAGTCATTCCGTAGACAGAACTGCACTCAACAGGTTCGGGAAGCATTGATTTCGGGATATTCAGTTCTGTCAGAATATCATCATCCCAATCCAGTTCATGGATATTGAACAACAGGGTCCTGGACGCATTTGAATAATCAGTCACATGGACTTTTCCTCCTGTCAGTTTCCAGATCAGCCAGGTCTCGATCGTGCCGAACAGTAGCTCTCCTGCCTCAGCTCTGGCGCGGACACCTTCGACATGATCAAGGATCCATTTAAGCTTGGTTCCCGAAAAATAAGCATCGAGGATCAGCCCGGTCTTCTTCTGAAATACCGGTTCAAGCCCGCGCTCTTTCAGGGAATCGACATAATCCGATGTCCGCCTGCACTGCCAGACGATCGCGCGCGAGACCGGCTCTCCCGTCGTTTTGTCCCAGACAACAGTTGTCTCCCTCTGATTGGTGATGCCGATCGCGCCGATATCGGCTGCTTCAGCGCCTGCCTGCTCCATCGCTTCCTTCGCGACTGCCAGCTGTGTGTCCCATATCTCATTTGCGTCGTGTTCGACCCAGCCAGGTTTTGGGAAGAATTGCTCGAATTCCTGCTGTGCCAACGCGCAGACATTGCCGGCATGATCGAACAGGATACAACGGCTGCTTGTCGTGCCGGCATCAAATGCCATGATATACTTTGCCATGATCGTTCCCCCGTGAAACTTTCAGACGGTTTGGTACAGAGTATTGCTGTTATTAGAATACCACTAACGGGCGGTAAGCGCCAACCATATTTAAACCCGGCGTGCCTGTGTCAGCAGTTTATGTTATAATGCAGTTCGTACTAAGAATACCTGCAGTCCGCTCTATGGGAGAATCACTATGCGCGATCATTCAAATCACATCGAAGTCACACGCGATCAGGCAATTGACCTTCTTCTGGCCGCCTGCTCATTTGACATCAGGACCGAAA
>CACYEU010000200.1 GCA_902773445.1 uncultured Lachnospiraceae bacterium
CCTGTGTGTACAGCCATCGAGGCGGTGATCTGCTCAGTATAGAGGATCTTTGCCTGCGGAATTTCACGGCGAACGATTTCCTCCATCTGTTTGGCACCGGCGGGATTCTGACCGTGTCCGATCACGACCCAGCAGGGGACAGACAGATCGGGCATCGTCTTCGCGACTTCCGCGAACAGTTTCTCAACATTATTCTTTGAACCGCGCAGCTTTGCGACGGTTTCATAGACACCGTCTCTGTCACAGTCGATGATCGGTTTGATATGAAGCGCATTGGCCGCAAGATATCCGACATTGCCGATCCGGCCGCCCGCATGCAGATAGGAAAGCGTGTCCATATAAAACATCAGATGCGAATCATAGCGCTTGTGTTCCAGGCGCCTGGTGATCTCATCGAATGAATATCCTTTGCGGATCATCTTTGCGGTCCAGATCGCGAAGATGCCGCTTCCGACTGAAATGTTCTTTGTATTAAAAACATAGGTCGTCAGCTCATCGACTTCATCGGCCGCGATGCGGAATGAGTTGATCGTGCTGCTGAGCCGGTCAGAGATATTGATCACGATCACATGCGTGTAACCCTTGCCGAGCAGGCCTTCAAAGACATCGATCACATCGGCCGGCGACGGAGTCGCGGTTGTCGGGATCTCTTTCGGGAAACGCTCATAGATCATCTGTGAGATCTGATAGCCGTCTTTATAGTCAGCTTCCGGGTAGGTAATATGCACCGGAACGATCGTAATATCATATTTGTTCGCCAGATATGACGGAACATCGCCGCACGAATCGACAACAACTGCTATTTTCTCTTTCATTCATTTCTCCTTCATATTTGCTGATGACGATGCCGTTTAAAATAGCGGGCCGGTATCTTCATATCGACCAGCGTCGCGATGATGCCAGCGAGGATCCCGCTTGCGATTCCCGAGAAGATCAGGATCGGAAAATACGCAAAGACCGATCTCTGTCCGACCAGAAGCGCCGCGACGATCAGCTGACCGAGATTGTGAAGTACGCCGCCGGCCATGCTGACGCCGACCATGCTGAATTTCCTTGTCTTTTTAAGCAGGATCATACCGGCCAGGCTTAAAAATGCGCCGGCAGCTGAATACAGCGCTCCCGAGAGTCCGGTGAACAAAAGCCCTGCCAGCAGTACGCGGAGCAGATTGACAGCGGCGGCTTCGGTCGCCGACATCCGGAACAGGATCAGAACGATCACGATATTCGCGATACCGAGTTTGACACCGGGCGGACCTGGAGCCGGCAGCAATGATTCGATATACGAGAACATCAGCGCCAGCGTTGTCAGAAGAGCCAGCAGCGCGATCTCCTGCGTTGAAATTCTATTGCGCGATCGTGTCATAACCGCCTCCCTGTCCTGACTCGATCGAGATGACCACTCTGTGCGGCAGACAGATGATCGTTTCACCCTGCTTTGAGATCGGCTTGTGGTGAACACAGATCTGTGACCGGCAGTCTGACTCGATCATATCGACCTTGTTGTTCTCGATCCGGATGATGTTATAGTCGCCCTCGCTGCCGAGTCCGTCTTCGATCCGTCCGTCGGCATGGATCGTATAGTCCGCGTCTTCATTTAACGGATACCGGGCTTTTTCTCTGCCGGCGATCATGACCAGAACAGATGCATTGTCACCGGCGCTCTTTTTCGGGCGAGCGATAACAAAACTTGCGGCAATCCCCACGATCAGGAGTGCCGCAAGCAGTATGATATCATTTTTTCTGAAGAAGGCTCTGCGCATCGATCAGAAACGGAAGTCACGCCTGTCTGAATTGTAGATCGCTTCGATATTCTCTTTCGCGATCTTTCTGACCTTGTCGCTCGGAATCTTCTCAAGTTCTTCTTCGATCATCTTCATACCCTTTTCTTTTGTCTCGGGCGAAGCGTAATCGACGAGATACTCGGCCAGTGTCATCAGAGCGTTCGGATGACAGTAGTTGAGGATCTGCCCTGACTTGCAGAAGCTCATGAAGCGGTCGCCGGTACGGCCCGCGCGGTAGCAGGCGGTACAGAATGACGGGATATGCTTCAGATCCATCAGCCATGAGACGACTTCATCGAGTGTGCGCTGGTCGGAGACATCGAACTGCTCGGTGTCGACCGGGCGCTCTTCTTCGGTGTAGCCGCCGACGGAAGTACGCGAAGCGCCGCTGATCTGAGAGATGCCGAGTTCGAGAGCACGGCCGCGTGTCGCCTCACTCTCGCGGGTCGAAATGATCATGCCGGTGTACGGAACCGAAATACGGATCAGCGCGATCAGCTTCAGGAACATTTCCTCGCTCATCGAGTTGTCGAATTCGGTCGGGTCGATATCGTCAGCCGGTTTGACGCGCGGCACGCTGATCGTGTGCGGGCCGACGCCGAACGCAGCTTCGAGATGCTCGGCATGCATCAACAGACCTGCGAATTCATAACGGTATTTGTCGAGACCGAACAGAACGCCCAGACCAACATCATCGATACCGGCTTCCATCGCGCGGTCCATCGACTCGGTGTGATAGCAGTAATCGGATTTCGGTCCCCACGGATGGAGTTCCTCATAACCTTCGCGGTGATAGGTCTCCTGGAACAGGATATAAGTTCCGATGCCGGCTTCGACGAGTTTCTTGTAGTTTTCGACTGTCGTTGCGGCGATATTGACATTGACACGGCGGATCGCGCCGTTCTTATGCTTGATCGAGTAGATGGTCTTGATGCTTTCGAGCACGTACTCGATCGGGTTGAGACGCGGATCCTCGCCGATCTCGATCGCGAGACGCTTGTGTCCCATATCCTGAAGCGCGATGACTTCGTCTCTGATCTCTTCCTGAGTCAGCTTCTTGCGCTTGATCGTCTTATTGGTCGCGTGATACGGGCAGTACAGGCATCCGTTGATGCAATAGTTTGAAATATAAAGAGGTGCGAACATAACGATGCGGTTGCCGTAGAATTCAAGCTTGATCTCTTTGGCCAGTTCGTACATCTTTTCGATTTTCTCGGGAATTTCACAGGCAAGCAGGACAGATGCTTCGCGGTGGGTCAGGCCAACACAGTGGAGCTTTCCGTTCTCGTCGCGTCTGGGTCTCGCCTTTTCGAGAAGAGCGTCGATCAGTTCGACATTGTCTTTGTTCTCATCGGCATAGCGGAGAGTCTCAAGAATCTCTTCGTGATTGATAAACTCATCAGCTTTATGCGATTTCGGGTCATAGATTGCCATTTGTGCACATCCTTTCTTTGTGGTCAGGGAAACCCTTCCCAATCAGAAGTTATTAATCATACACCCTTCATTTGGGCGCCAGTACAGTATACTATACCGGACCGTTGAAATCAACCGATCGTGCGCATTCAGTGTTTACATTCAGAACATACCGGTTCGACTTGTCCGCCGGCTGACGAAAGTGGTATAGTGGGACTATGCAGATACTGATACAAATCGGATTATTAATACTGGGCTTTGCAATGCTGGTCTTCGGCGCCAACTGGCTGGTCGACGGGGCGAGCGGCATTGCAAGCCGCGCCGGCATCTCGAAACTCGTGATCGGTCTGACGATCGTCGCGATGGGCACGAGCGCGCCCGAGGCCGCGATCAGTATTTCGGCGGCGGTCAAGGGGACATCCGCGATCGCGGTCGGCAATGTCCTCGGCAGCAATGTTTTAAACTCCCTGCTGATCCTCGGACTCGCTTCAGTGATCATGCCGCTGAAAGTACACGAGTCGACCGTTAAATACGAGATACCGTTCGTCTTTTTCGCAACGATTCTGTTTGTGATCCTCGGACTCAGTGATAACGAGATCGGCCGCGGCGACGGTCTGGTCCTCTGGGTGCTGTTCATCGCATATCTCTGCTACCTGTTCTATATGTCGAAATACAGTAAGGACAGCCATAAAAAGAAGGAAAAAGAAAAGGAAGAACCGAAACCGGAAAAACCGGTATGGAAGCTGATCCTCCTGTTTGTCGTCGGTGTTGCGCTGGTGGTCCTCGGCAGTAATTTCACGGTCGACGCGGCGACCAATATCGCGCGGATCATCGGTATCAGTGAGCGCGTGATCGGTCTGACGATCGTAGCGCTCGGCACATCGCTTCCCGAACTGGTCACATCGGTCATGGCCGCGACCAAACATGAAGCCGACATCGCGGTCGGCAATATCGTCGGAAGCAATATCTTTAATCTGCTGTTTGTCATCGGAACCGCGGCGCTGATCACGCCGGTCGCGTATGAACAGAAATTCCTGTTTGACAGCATAGTCGCGATCCTGAGTGTCGCGCTGCTGTGGTTCTGTGTGGTCTTTTACAAGAAGAGAACTCTGCAGCGCTGGGAAGGCATTGTCATGCTGATGGCCTATGCGCTGTATTTCGGATTCCTGATCCCAAGTTAAATGTTTATAGCGGAGGTGTGATCTATGCTCGGAGTTGTTGATGTCGGCGGGGGTTTGCGCGGGATCTACAGCGCAGGCATTCTGGACTGGTGTCTCGACAATCATATTGAATTCGACTACGGGATCGGCGTCTCTGCCGGTGCCGCCAATCTGATCGCATATATCGCAAGACAGCCCGGCAGAAACTATCTGTTCTATGCCGAGTACGCATTTCGCAGAGAGTATATGGGACTTCATCAGAAAATCACGACCGGCAATCTGCTGAATGTCGATTATATCTATGACGTTCTGTCGAATTCGGACGGTGAGAGTCCGCTCGACTTCCCGGCGTTCAAAGAGAACCCGATGCGGTTTACAGTCGTCGCGACTGACGCCGAGACCGGCGAGCCGGTCTACTATGATAAGGCACAGTTCCAACAGGATGATTACAGGTTTATTGCGGCCTCGTCAAATGTTCCGTGGGTCAACCACGCTTATGAATATGAGGGACGCAGCTATTTTGACGGCGCGATCAGCGACCCGATCCCGGTTGAGAAAGCATTTGCTGACGGATGTGACAAAGCCGTCGTGATCCTGACACGTCCGAAAGATTACAGGCGCGACCCGAAGAAAGACGCGCATGCTGCCAAAAGCATTGCGAAGAAGTATCCGAAAGCCGGCGAAGCCCTCGCGAACCGGGCAATGATTTACAACGAACAGCTCGATCTCTGTCTGCAGTATGAGAAAGAAGGGAAAGTGCTGATCGTCGCGCCGGATGATATCTCCGGCATGAGTACCCTGACGCGCAGTCGGAAAGCGATCGATAAGATGTATGAGAAGGGGCGCTTTGACGCAGCCGCGATCGCGGATTTTATTTAAACCGAGTTATAAAAATACTGCCGCCCGGACGGGCGGCAGCTTTTTTGTTCTCAAATTCGTTTACTCTGATTTCAGGAAACTCTTGTATCCGCAGTAGGCTTCATAGACATCGGCTTTGCTCGTGACTTCCCACGGCGCGTGCATACTAAGCACCGCGACGCCGCTGTCGATGACATTCATCCCGTAGTTGGCCATGATATAGGCGATCGTTCCGCCGCCGCCGGCATCGACTCTGCCGAGCTCGGCGAACTGATAGGACACGGCGTCCCTGTCAAGTGTATCGCGCAGGAACGCGATGTATTCGGCGTTCGCGTCATTTGATCCGCTCTTGCCGCGGGATCCGGTGAATTTGCTGAAGACCAGTCCATGTCCGGCAAATGATGAGCTGCGCTTCTCAAAGACATCGGGGAACAGCGGATCAAAGGCCGCATTGACATCCGACGAGAGCATGCGTGAATTCTGCAGACAGCGCACAGTCTTCAGCGCGGATTCCTTGTCCTCGAGCGCAATGAGTTCTGCGACGATATTTTTGAAAAACTGCGAATGCATGCCGGTCGCGCCGACGCTTCCGATCTCTTCTTTGTCGACGAGGATACAGCAGGTGGTGCGCTTCGTCGCCTCGATCTCCATCATAGCGAAGAAGGAGGTAAATGCGCAGACGCGGTCGTCCTGTCCGTACGAGATGATCATGCTTCGGTCAAGCCCGCAGTCGCTCGCGCATCCGGCCGGAACGATCTCAAGTTCACTCGACATGAAATCTTCCTCATCCATATCGTATTTGTCTTTCAGGATCGCGAGGATATTGTCGCGGACAAGCTGTTTTGCGTCTTTGTCATCGCCGTCGTTCTTGTCGTCAGCTTTTTCTTCCGCGAGCGGTTTTGATCCGACCAGCAGATCGAGCTTTTCACCCTCAAATGCCTCGGTGACCGGTTTGCTGACCTGCTTGCCTGCAAGATGCGGAAGAAGGTCGGTGATCACGAGCTTCGGATCATCGGGATCTTCGCCGATCACGATATCAAGTTTGGTGCCGTCCTTTTTGCAGACGGTGCCGTGGATCGCGAGCGGGAGCGCCAGCCAGTGGTATTTGCGGATGCCGCCGTAGTAATGTGTATCGAGATAAGCAAAATCATCCGACTCATAGAGCGGATTCTGCTTGACATCGAGTCTCGGGGAATCGATATGCGCGCCGAGAATATTTAACCCGTTCTCAAGCGGTTCGGATCCGATATTGAAGATCGCCAGGCTCTTGCCCATTTGATTCCAGTAGACTTTGTCGCCGGTTTCAAGTTTTTTGCCGTCTTCGCGCAGTTTTGCAATATCCTGATAACCGTTCTTTTCAAGTTCTTCGACAATGATCCTGACACATTCGCGCTCGGTCTTGCCGCGGTTCAGATAGTCCTTATAGCGGGCGTTGACCTCCTCGACTTTCCGCATTGTTGTTTCATCGTATGTTGTCCAGGCGTTTTTGCGCATCATAAGTATTTTTCCTTTCTAACGGCTTTCGCCAATCATTTATCTAGGACAAATATATCATGGAGACCGGGATATGAAAAGTCATAGCTGAATTGACAGGGCAGCACAAATTTTCATACAATGGCACCGGAGGCTGACAAAAAAATAAGGCTGCCGCATCAGCGGCAGCCAAACGATCGAATGAAATATCAATGCCTGATATGCTCGAGAAGTTGTTTGATATAAGCGATATAATCGATGTTGAAAATAAAGTATCCAACAACCAGAGCAGCGATGATCAGCAGGAGAATGATTAAGAAAATCAGTCCGCCGTGGCCGCCGCGCTCATCATCATCAGCACCGATGTCAAGCATCTGCGTGTAAGCTGTGTCGCGCTCCCTGGCTCTTTCCGCTTCGCGGCGCCTGCGTGCAGCAACTTCCCGGTCATTCGAGGAAGGTGCGGCCGGCACTCGATACTTTTTCTTGCATGTATAACAAAGAAGATAGTCAGGGTTCTTTGTGCTCCGCACTAATTCTTCTCCGCAATGTGGGCATTTCATGAAAGTTACCTCCTCATTAATAGTTGTCATTACAGTTGTAGTTATTATAACGCATTTTATCAGTATAGTAAAACATTTTTGATAAATTGTTTGAAAGAGGGGCGATAAATATGAAAAAACTAATACTTGCATCGGCTTCACCGCGGCGCCACGATCTTCTGGAACGCGCAAAAATCAATTTTGAGGTGATCCCGAGCCAAATCAGCGAGGATACAACTCAGACTGCGCCGGAAAAGATCGTCGCAGAGCTTTCAAGGCGCAAGGCGCAGGATGTCTTCCTGCACCACCCGAGCGACATCGTTCTCGGCGCCGACACGATCGTAGCCCTGAAAGGAGAAATCTTCGGAAAACCGTCCAATGAGGAAGAGGCGCTTGAAATGCTTCAGCGGCTCCGCGAGAATACACATCAGGTCTACACCGGCTGCGCATTTATCTATGCGAATCGTGAAGGGCTGGTCCAGGTCGTGACTCATGTCGAGAGGACCGACGTCCACATCGGTACTGCCACTGACGAAGAACTCCGCGCCTACATCGCGGGAGGCGAGCCGATGGATAAAGCCGGCGGCTACGGCATCCAGGGAGAATTCTCAGCCTATGTCCGGAAGATCAACGGCGACTACTTCAATGTCGTCGGACTGCCGGTCTACTATGTCAGCCACCAGCTCAAGAAGATCCGCGCCGATATCGGCGAGCAGGAGTGAGGTTCTTACTGATTTCGCAACAAAATCGCTGCATTGACATCCAATCATTGTTGATGCAGCGATTACTTTATTTAAAATACTTCTCAATGATAAGAGCGATCTCCTCGTTCGGCAACGGGCGGTATTTTGTCTCGAATGTCATGATCAATTCGCGGCCCGGCAGATAACCCGAACGGATGTAGCTGCCGATCTTCTTTAAAGCGCTTGAAACGTAATCCGGGTCATCCATCATACCGAAATGCTCCCAATAGTAATAAGCACCGGTCAAAGGGTGCCTGATCGTAAAATCCGGATAACAGACTGTCCCGTTCACAAGCGTCAGTGGATCTTCATATCGAAAAGGAATGCCGGCATCAAACAGACCGGTGTCGATCATCCCCTCGATCTTAGTTCTCACAAGATGTCCTGATTTCATCTTGTGGATCCTGTTTTCAGGGAACGGAACCGGTTTGCTTTCCGGCGGCGCCTCGTCCAGCACCCACTCTGCGAGAGACAAATCCGAAACCGACGGCGCCGCTTTCAGAATATCGCACAGAGCTTCATTCTGCCTGAGAAATGACATGACATCTTCTGTCGGATCAGGCGCATGGCGGACATACATATCAGTCGCAGCCAGATTGGCCTTCAGCTGTTTTAATTCAAATTCCAGGCATTTCTTCCGGGCAAGCTTCGGAAGAAGCGGAGAATCCTTTCGCAAGTAATTTCGTCTTCCATCAATATACTGATAATGCTTCCTGTGGTTGTTATGGGTACATATGATCAAAGAGCCTTCCGGAGATGCTTTTAAAGCGGCTTCGATTTCTTCGATCCTCGCTGTTATCTGGCGTAACTGTTCTTCCATAGAGTGTATTATAAGCATGTTGTCTTCCTCCTGTAACCAGCCTGTTCAAGCTCAATTAAACAATAGCCGTTTGACGAATGAATAAAAGAAGATAAATGGCATAATCGGTCGACACTTTTCGACATTTTTCGACATTTGGAGAGCGCCGCGAATACTAATGGATTCAAAAATGAGATTTTTGGTTAATGTGAATCCATTTTTGTCTGTTGTTTTTGCTCTGAACAAGGGAAAAGGATTCATAAATCGGATTTCTTGTCAATTTGAATCCATTTTAAAGCGATTTTTGGATTTGGTTAGAAAAAA
>CACYEU010000201.1 GCA_902773445.1 uncultured Lachnospiraceae bacterium
ATAAGCGGCCGTCTCGGGCAAAATATTGGTTGATGTTCTCGACGGAACGTTATAGAGAATACACGGAATCTCAGCCGCTTCAGCGATTCTTGTAAAGCTTTCGATCAAACCGGCCTGTGTTGCCTTATTGTAATACGGCGCGACAAGAAGACATGCGTCGGCACCGACTTCACGCGCGCGGATCGACATCATGCAGGCATGTGCGGTGTTGTTAGATCCGGTTCCGGCAATGACAGGGATACGGCCTGCCGCACGCTTTGCGACGACCGCGATCGCTTCGATATGCTCGTCATCTTCGAGGGTCGGAGCCTCTCCGCTGGTTCCGCATACGATCAGCGCGTCCGTACCGTTCGCGATCTGATCGTCCGTCATCTTCTCGAGAGTCTCAAAATTGATTGAGCCGTCGGCACACATCGGTGTTGCCATAGCTGTTCCTGATCCTTTAAAAACTGTCATAAATTCCCTCCTTTGATTGGACCCCCTTTTATGTTTCATTCAAATTTTATCATAGCACATATTCCGTAAAAACAAAAGCGCCGGCCGTCAGGATTCGCTGATATTGCGGACTTCTTCGACGACGTACGGAGTCTCCTGATAGACGAAGTAATCAAGCCAGTTTCCAAACAGCAGATTCGCTCCGGAGCGCCACTGGCACAGCGGCTTTTTCGACGGGTCATCGTCCGGATAATAATTCTTGGGGATATCGGGATCGATCCCCTGCATCACATCACGGCGATACTCAGCATCGATCGTGTCGACGTCGTACTCCGAATGACCTGTTATAAAGATCTGTCTTCCCTTGTCAGTCGACACTGCATAGACGCCCGCTTCCCTGCTCTCGGCAAGGATCTTGAGCTGCGGAACTTTCTCGATGTCAGCCCGGTCCACCGTCGTATAACGCGAATGCGGCGCCAGAAATACATCGTCAAATCCTCTGAACAGGATCGACCCCTTATGTGTCACTTCGTGCTCGAAGATTCCGACAAGCTTATGGTCCATCCTCTTTTTCGGGATTCCGTAGTGGTAATACAATCCGGCCTGTGCTCCCCAGCAGATATGAACTGTGCTGTAGACATGAGACTTGCTCCACTCCATGATCTCAGCCAGCTCATCCCAGTAATCGACTTCCTCGAACTCAAGGTGTTCGACCGGAGCGCCTGTGATCACCATGCCGTCGTAATAGAAGTCTCTGATATCTTCAAATGTCTTGTAAAACGCGATCATATGTTCTTTCGAGACATTCTTCGGTTCATGGCTGCGCACGTTCATCAGCTCGAGATCGATCTGAAGAGGTGTGTTGCCTAGAAGCCTCGCAAACTGTGTCTCTGTTGCGATCTTGGTGGGCATCAGATTAAGCAGAAGGATCCGAAGCGGACGAATGTCCTGTGTCCCGGCTCTCTCCTCCAGAATCGTAAAAATATTCTCTTTGTGAAGTATTGCCTCAGCCGGCAGTCCCTTGGGTATTTTAATCGGCATAAACTGTCATCTCCGTTTGCTTTGATAGAGTCGCTCACATTGAATTATAGCACACTTTATGCTATGATTTAAGTCAAATCAGAGAACAAAAAAGGAGATGATAAAATGAGAAAAGATACACAGTGTATTCATGCAGGATATACGCCCGGCAACGGAGAACCACGTATGATCCCGATCATCGAGAGTACGACTTTCAAGTATGAAAGCAGCGCCGCGATGGGCGACCTGTTCGACCTGAAAGCCGCAGGGTATTTTTATTCACGACTGCAGAATCCCACCTGCGATATGGTCGCCGCAAAGCTAGCGGCACTCGAAGGCGGTACTGCCGGCATGCTGACTTCATCCGGTCAGGCTGCAAACTTTTTTGCGATCTTTAATATTGCAAACGCCGGAGATCATATTGTCTCCTCTTCCACGATCTACGGCGGCACATTCAATCTGTTCCAGGTCACGATGAAAAAGATGGGGATCGACTTCACATTTGTCGATCCAAACTGCAGTGATGAAGAACTGGAAGCCGCATTCAGACCGAATACGAAAGCCGTTTTCGGCGAGACGATCGCAAACCCGGCGCTGACTGTCATCGATATTGAACGCTTTGCGAACGCGGCACATGCTCATGGAGTTCCGTTCATCATCGACAATACTTTCGCGACTCCGATCAATTGCCGTCCGATCGAATGGGGCGCCGACATTGTCACACACTCGACTACCAAGTATATCGACGGACATGACAGTTCAGTCGGCGGCGCGATCATCGATGGCGGAAAATTTGACTGGATGGCTCACAAGGATAAATTCCCGGGGCTGACAACTCCCGACGATTCTTATCACGGCATCGTCTATGCCGAGCAGTTCGGCAACGAAGGCGCGTTCATTACGAAAGCAACGGCGCAGCTGATGCGTGATTTCGGATCGATCCCATCACCATTCTCGGCTTATATCATCAATCTCGGGATTGAATCATTGTCGGTCCGTATGAAGCGGCACTGTGAGAACGGTCTGAAAGTCGCTCAGTTCCTCGAAGCGCACGATAAAGTTAAATGGGTCAATTATCCCGGTCTCAAGAGCAGCCCTGACTATGAACTCGCTCAGAAATACATGCCGAACGGCACATGCGGCGTGATCGCTTTCGGCCTCGACGGCGGCCGGCAGAAAGCTGAGGAAGTCATGGGGCATCTTAAAGTCGCAATGATCGCGACTCATGTTGCGGATGCGCACACATGCGTCCTTCACCCGGCTTCATCGACCCACCGCCAGCTGTCAGACGATGAACTGAAAGCCTGCGGTGTTCTTCCGGAGATGATCCGCTATTCAGCCGGAATCGAAGACCCCGATGATCTGATCGAAGATCTTGCGCAGGCGCTTGACCAGGTATAAACCCGAAAAACGGAATCATAAGGAGGTATCAGCATGGTCGTTATCACAACAGATTATATTCCCGGAAAAGAATTTCAGGTTCTCGGAATCGTCCAGGGCGCAATGGTCCAGACAGTCCATGCCGGCAAAGATATATTTAACGGCCTGAAGACTTTAGTCGGTGGAGAATTGGATTCCTATACACAGATGATGAATGACTCACGCGCAAAAGCGACGTCACGCATGATCGACAATGCGAACGCGATCGGCGCTGATGCGATCATCAATGTCCGCTACTCATCCTCATCCGTCATGCAGGGTGCTTCCGAAGTACTTGCTTACGGCACAGCTGTCAAATTCATTAACTGATGGATCTGTCTGAGTATTCAAGAACAATTCAGCAAAAAACAGACTCTCCGCTCGCAGTCAGAATGCGTCCGGAGAGTCTGGATGAGATCGTCGGCCAGGATCATATTCTCGGTAAAGACAAACTGCTTTACCGCCTGATCAAAGCCGATCAGCTTCGCTCTGTCATTTTTTACGGTCCGCCGGGGACCGGCAAGACAACGATCGCTAAGGTGATCGCCAGGACGACCGAATCACGATTTGAGCAGATCAACGCGACGACTTCAGGCAAAAAAGAAATGGAAGCCGTTGTCAGGACGGCTTCCGAACACCTCGGGTACTATGGCAGAAAAACGATCCTGTTCATCGATGAGATCCATCGTTTCAACAAATCCCAGCAGGACTTTCTTCTTCCTCATGTTGAGAACGGAACCGTCATACTGATCGGCGCAACAACCGAGAATCCTTATTTTGAAGTAAACCGCGCTCTTCTGTCACGATCAATGCTGTTTGAGTTAAAACCTCTTTCGACTGACAGCATCATAACTCTGCTTAACAGAGCCGTTTCAGATCCTGTCAAAGGTCTCGGTTCAATGGAGATCGCGCTTGATCAGGATGCATGTGCTTTTCTCGCTGAACGGGCCGGAGGTGACGCCAGACGCGCTATCAACGCGATCGAACTGGCTGCTCTGACGACTGCGCGGTCAGACGACGGTCTGATCCATATCACGATCGATGTCGCTTCTGAGTGCATACAGAAAAAAGTCATCCACTATGACAAAGGGGATGACAACCACTATGATACGATCTCCGCTTTTATTAAGAGTATGCGCGGTTCCGACCCGGATGCCGCTGTCTTCTATCTTGCCAAGATGCTTCAGGCCGGCGAGGATATCAAATTCATCGCCCGCCGCATCATGATCTGTGCCAGTGAAGATGTCGGGAACGCTGACCCGATGGCGCTTGTCGTTGCGACATCTGCCGCTCAGGCTGTCGAGCGGATCGGCATGCCGGAATCCCAGATCATTCTGGCGCACGCGGCCATCTATGTGGCATCAGCCCCGAAAAGCAATGCTGTTGTGGAAGCGATCTATGCGGCAGGCCGCGCTGTTGAGGAATCTGACGGTGCAGTCCCTGTCCATCTGCGCGATGCGACCACATCAAAAATCGCCGGATACGCAGCTTCCCGGGCGGAAGCCGGCAGACCCGACGATGCGGCCGCGCGTGAACGCGGTGTCAATTATAAATATGCACACAATTATCCCGAACACTTTGTCAGACAGCAGTATCTGCCGGACGATATGGTCGGTCAGCATTTCTATTTACCGGGCAATCTCGGAAAAGAAGCCGATATCAAAGACTGGCTGGAGCACCTCTACAATTCCGCCAATCAGGAATAACAATCAGATCGATTGACGAATTCTACAGTTTCTTAAGTTTTGCAAAGGCCGCAAACATTTTTTTGGTTCCGGCATTGTCGAAGTCGACCGTAACTTCATAATCGCGGCCTCCTTCCACCA
>CACYEU010000202.1 GCA_902773445.1 uncultured Lachnospiraceae bacterium
CATTCCCTTGTCATTGGGCAGAGTATGTACAGTTCCCGTCAGGTTCATGGAGATGACCTTTACCCTGTCTCCGATATGGATATCCTGAGGGCGAACTTTTTTATGCCGTCCGCGATCGGGATCTGAGCGTTTTACAGATTCGGATTCCGTGTGAGACAGTTTCTTGCCGAGATTTCCTCTTGTCTTTTCAAGCTTTGAGATATCGGCGTCAGTAGACCCGTATTTATTGACGTTTCTGATGGCGGCATCGGCGGTCTGCTTTGCATCGCGAAGAATGTTGGCAGCCTTTTCGTTTGCCTCCTGAAGGATCTGATCCCTTTGATGTCTGAGCTTTTGTTGACGATCGGCAGCATCCCTTTTGGCATCCTCAGCGGCTTTTCGGTCTCTTGCGATAGCTTCACGGTCGCGGTCGATCTCGGCGCGCTTGGTCTCGAGATCGTTCATGATCTCTTCGAGGGAGCGCTGCTCCTCGCTGATCCGGTTTCTGGCATCCTCCACGAGATCGTGGGGCAGACCGAGCTTTTCCGAAATGGCAAAGGCGTTACTCTTTCCGGGAACGCCGATCAGCAGATTATAAGTCGGAGAAAGTGTGCTCACATCGAATTCGCAACAGGCGTTCTCGACTCCCTGAGTAGAGAGTGCGTATTCCTTCAGCTCACTATAGTGCGTCGTGGCCATAACGCGTACATTCTGTGAGCGAAGCTGATCCAGGATTGCTGTAGCGAGTGCGGCTCCCTCTATGGGATCGGTTCCGGCGCACAGCTCGTCCAATAGTACCAGGCTCTTGGCGCCTGCCGTTCTTTTAAGGATATATATTATATTCTTGATGTGAGATGAAAAGGTGGACAGAGACTGTTCAATGCTCTGTTCATCGCCTATGTCTGCATATATCTCCGAAAAAACTGATATGCTGCTCCTGTCATCCGTCGGAATGAAAAGGCCGGATTGACCCATAAGCTGAAGAAGCCCGACGGTTTTTAACGATACGGTCTTGCCGCCGGTATTCGGACCGGTGATGATCAACAGGTTATAGTCATCGCCCAATGTGATATCTATGGGGACTACTGTCTTTGGATCCAGCATGGGATGACGGGCATGGCGCAGGGACAGCTTTCCGTCAGTAGCCAGTATAGGTCGGCTTGCCTTCATATCAAGAGCCAGGCCGGCGCGCGCGAATATGAGATCCAACGCCACTATATGTTCAAAGTCTGCCGAAAGATAGGGCAGCTGCTCGGCAACGGCTGCGCTGAGTGTGGCAAGTATACGCTGTATCTCCTCTATTTCGGAGAGTTCCAGCTCACGCAGGTCATTTCCGAGTTCTACGACAGCCATGGGTTCGATAAAAAGTGTGGATCCGCTTCCGGACTGGTCGTGGACTATTCCGGGGACACGCGACTTATTCTCCGCGCGTACGGGCAGGCAAAAACGTCCCTGCCGAAGGGTGATGACCGGATCCATCAGATAGTCGCGGACAGAGGACGAGAGCATATCATTCAGCTTGCTTCTGATACGATCTCCGCCCAGACGGAGCTCGCGGCGGATCCTTTTCAGTTCGGGGGAGGCATCATCGGCGATCTCGTCCTCGCTGATGATGACGCTGGTGATATCTCTGCGAAGTGTCTCCAGCGCGGTCAGATCCTCGAAGTGATGGCTCAGACTATCGTTTATCGGATCCTTGCTTTCGGATGAATAGGATAGAGCGCTCTCCACAACTGAAAGAAGCCCGGCAACACGAAGCAGTTCTGCAGTGGTGAGTGTACCGCCTTTTTCGAGGGCGGGTGCGTATTCTGAAGGATCATAGGCCCCGGCGGCGGAGAAATGACCGTATTTGATGGTTCGATCTATCGCATCACCGGTTTCATCCAATAGGCGCAGGATATCATCCTTCTGGTCGAGAGGGCGGATAGCCATACACGCATCCCTGCCTGCATGGCAGGTGGACTTTGAGGCGAGACGCTCCAGGATCTTGTCATATTCGAGTGTTTTTAATACTTTCTTGTTCATAATAAGCCTCAGTCGGTTAAGTTATCCAAATAACTATACATTGTTTTGTTTTTGATGTAAATTACTGTTTGTCGAGTCCGTC
>CACYEU010000203.1 GCA_902773445.1 uncultured Lachnospiraceae bacterium
AGGCTTTGTATAAGTATCAGGGGTATGACTGGTACGATATTACAGAGATCTATCCGCTCGTTCACTTTGACTGAGGCGATATCGTTAAGTCCGACGGAAGCGATGCGGGACTTCGATTTTCAAAGACAATTAAACCCCGGATAGGCAAAAAGTAGGAGAAATTCGGGACTCAATCGAGTCCCGTTTATTGTGGGGTAAATATGGGACACGTGATCCGCTTTTTTATTGTTCGCGACTCAAGCCGACGGCGGCTGGACCGAGCTATTTTTGGCAAATGCAGCAACAGCGCGCGGGCAAGTATCACATTGTCAAGTGCAGTTGCGCGGCGATGTATGGCTTTGTTTTTTTGCTGCTGTGACAGAAATTATGCCTCAAAAGCACTAACCTTTTCAGTAGTCAATTGTGATCCTCGGCTTAAGCAGGCCGTAGCTTTTGCACCATTGGGCAAGAGCCTGAATGATAAGGTACGCATCCTTGCCATGCTCGGTTAGTGAGTATTCTACTCGTGGCACCTTCCCTTCATATGATTTCCGCTTAACGAGCCCGTTGGTTTCCATCCTGTTGAGCTGCTGCGACAGGACTTTGAAAGAAATACCCTCGATCGCGCGCTGCATCTCATTGAACCGGACCGGCTCGCAATTGTAGATCAGCCATATTATTCTGGAAGCCCATTTGTTGCCTATCAGTTTCCGCGTGAATTCGATCTGGCTAGCAGGCTCAGGATCCCCATAACCCATATCAATAGCAAAAAAATGCATCATACGAAGAGCCGGTATGATATCGAGGCCCTTCTGAGTCAGGATAAAAGACGCCTTGCCGGTCTCCGCGTCAACGCTCTTTTCGATCATTCCGTTTTCACGCAGTTTCTTAAGCTGCGCTGACAGATTCGAATCGCTGATCCCGCTGAGCTCACGTTTGAAGACGCTGAAAGTACCGCCTTTTTCAAGAAAACAGTGGCGAATTATCTCTGAAGCCCACTTTGAGCCGATGACAGAAAATGCTGTTTCAGCTCCGCAGTCCCCGTCTCTGATAGAGTATTCAAGCATAGTACCGACCTCCCTGATCACAATACCATTACGCATATTTTAACAGACAATCCTGTCCGGTGTGCATAGATATCATGAAAGAACTCCATAAAAGGTGCGTACTTTTCAGCTCAGGCGACTGCCCATAGAATGGAGCCATAAGATACAAAACAGATGGCGGAAAGGAGACACATCATGGGAAGACTGGAAAACAAAGTAGCTGTCATCACCGGAAGCACGTCCGGAATAGGCAGAGCGTCAGCTGAACTCTTCGCGAAAGAGGGAGCGAAAGTAGTTGTCTGCGGCAGAAGAGAAGCTCTCGGGCAGGAAGTCGTTGACGGTATCAGAAAAGAAGGCGGTGAAGCAGCTTATTATAAGCTCGATGCATCCAGCGAAGAAAGCATCAAGGGTCTGATCGATTTCGCCGTTGAGACATTCGGAACGGTCGATGTACTGGTCAATAATGTCGGAGGCGGTAAAAACGGACCTCTCCACACACTGACAGGTGAGGATTTTGATAAAGTCGTCGCTGTTGACCTGAAGAGTTATTTCCTTGCTATGAAATATGCTATCCCTGTGATGCTTGAGAAAGGCGCAGGCTCAATCGTCAATGTATCATCTACAGCACTGCATGCGGTCCCGCCGACAACATCACTGTATCAGATGTGCAAAGCCGGTATAGATGCTATGACAAGAGTAGCAGCCAAGGAATACGCGGCAAATGGTATTCGCTGTAATGTAGTCGCTCCGGGATACACCGATACCGATATCTTCACTGCAATGGACGAACAGAGAAAACAAGCGATGGCACAGAGCCTGCCGATGAAGAGAATGGGCCGGCCGATCGAGATCGCTTATCCGATCCTCTTCCTCGCGTCGGATGAGAGCTCCTATGTTTCCGGCCGTACGATCGACGCCAACGGAGCATGGGCGCTGTAAAAGTTTTTATAAGTTGACAGACAGAGAACATCACTGAGAATTTCAATCGGAGGTTAGATATGAAGATTTTGGTTACAGGACCTACCGGCACCCAGGGACTGCCGGTCACAAAAGAACTGCTGGCTGCAGGATTCGAGGTAAAGGCTTTTGCGCTTGAAAACGATCCTAAGCTGCCGCTGCTGAAGGAACTGGGAGCAGAAGTATTCTGCGGAGATCTGTTTGATGAGGAAAGCATCTTCAACGCGCTTGAGGGATGCGATGGTATATTCTTCCTGCCGGCGATCCCTTCAAGCGGCGACGCAACAAGAGAGATCCAGGTGGGTAAAAATGTCGTATCTGCAGCTGAGAGAGCCGGCGTAAAATACATGGTCCACAGTTCTGTTGACAGAGCCGGTGAAGAGAAAACTTTCGAGAGATGGGGACCTGACTTCTGGCCGGGTTACGGCGC
>CACYEU010000204.1 GCA_902773445.1 uncultured Lachnospiraceae bacterium
CAGGACGATAACGGCAGCAGTGGAAATGCTGTGACAATTGTTATCAGCATTGACAGCGGTGTCTCAATTAAAGACAGTGATGATAAAGAAATGTCGGTTTCTGATATTGAAGAAGGAGATTTTCTGACTGTCACAACTGATGAAAACGGCAATGTGACCGGACTCGTCCGCGGCGAGTCGCAAATGCAGGGAGGCCCGGGAGGAGATGCCGGAAGTGAACAGCCGGACGAGTATTCCTCTGCCAACACCTATACCGAGGATACGACAGTAAAAGACCGGACCCTGGAATCGACCGGAAAGGATGAGAGTGTCACGCTGACACAGGAAAAGGCAACGCTGAACCTAAGCGGGGTCACAGTCAATCGGAAAAACAATCAGAGTACCGGCGGCGGAACAGCAAGTTTTTATGGTGTCGGGGCAGCAGTATTGACAACTGAAGGCACAACAAAAGTGACAGACAGTAAGATCACGACTGATTCAAAAGGAGGAGCCGGTGTCTTTGCATACGGAAGCGGCAGTACTGCGTATGTTGAAAAGACAACAGTCCAGACTTCACAGGATGAGTCCGGCGGAATCCATGTCGCAGGCGGCGGCACAATCTATGCAAGCGATAATACGGTCACGACTGAAGGCGGCAGTTCAGCTGCGATCCGGAGCGATCGCGGAGGCGGGAAAATGGTCGTCGACGGCGGCAGCTACACATCAAACGGAACCGGTTCTCCGGCAATCTATTCAACCGCCGACATCACAGTTAATGACGCTGTGTTGACATCCAACAGCTCAGAAGGAGTCTGTATCGAAGGTAAAAACGCGATCCGGCTGTACGATTGTGATCTGACTTCATCGCAGAATGAGAACGAGCAAAACGATAACATTTGGAATATGATCGTCTATCAGAGCATGTCAGGCGATGCGGAAGAGGGCGAAGGCACGCTGATCGTTGACGGCGGCAGTATCACGGCAAAAGAAGGCGGATTGTTTTATACGACAAACACCCAATCAGTGATCACTCTTTCAGATGTTAAGATCAACTATCCGAAAAAAACGGACTATTTCCTGCGCTGCACAGGCAATTCCAATCAGCGCGGCTGGGGAAGCAGCGGAGCAAACGGAGCCGACTGTACTTTTACGGCCGACCATCAGCAGATGAAAGGCGATATCGTTTACGACAGCATCAGCAATCTGGATTTCTATATGGTCAACGGAAGCAAACTGACTGGCGCTGTTGTTGACGACGAATCCTGCGCCGGCAGCGGAGGAGACGGTAAGTGCAATATCGTGATCTCAGAGGATTCAACCTGGGTCGTGACAGCTGATTCAACAGCAGACCGTCTCTCTTCAGAAGGGAAGATCGTTGATAAGTCAGGAAAGACAGTGACGATCAAGGGAACGGACGGAACCGTATATGTCAAAGGAGACAGCAGCCTGAGTGTCACGGTCGGCTCTTATTCGGACAAGGCGGATACATCCGGCGCACAGAAGACAGGAAGTTATTCAGACTATAAATAACAAAGAGAAAAATGCTCAAAGTATATGCAGCACAACTGAACAACACCGATCAAGGCGGGCTTTCAGAGCTCGCCTGGAATCTGTTGGAGACAGCTTGCGGCAGAGAGGGGATTGAATATGATAAAAACATGATCGTATTCGGGCCGCACGGAAAGCCGTATTTCTCTGATCACAGGGTTTATTTCAGCTTGTCCCACTCCGGTAAGCAGGTACTTTGCGTTCTTTCAGACCGTGAAGCGGGATGTGATGTCCAGGTTATCAGACCTTGCAGGGAATCTGTCTGCCGCCGGATTCTTACCGATGACGAATTCAGATATGTCAATGCAGAGAAAGGTGAGGCTAAAAGCTATGCCTACACAAGGCTGTGGACGTTTAAGGAGAGCACAGTCAAATTGACAGGAGAAGGGCTTTCATGCGACCTGCGGTCCGTCAGGATCGATTTAAAAACCAATCCGGTCAGCGTGGCGGTTCCTGGAAAAGAAACACTGTATTTATATGATATCGATATGGGAAGTGATTCGGCTGCAGCTGTCTGTTCTTCGTACAGAATTGCTTCGAAATTACCTTGTTTTACTCTGTCTCGCATGATAGAATAACATTAAGATACTGGGAACAAATCACTACACATAAAAGTATAGGAGGTACTTATTATGGCAATCAGAGTTGCAATCAATGGATTTGGAAGAATCGGGCGTCTCGCATTCAGACAGCTTTATGCCTGGGAAGGATATGAGATCGTCGCTATCAACGATCTTTGCTCTCCCGAAATGATGGCTTATCTGCTGAAATATGACTCATGTCAGAAGAAGTTTGATGATTATGACAAAGTATCATTTGATGATCACAATCTGATCATTGACGGCAAAAAGATCCCGATCTATGCATGCAAAGACGCATCAGAGTGCCCGTGGGGCGAGCTTGATGTTTATGCAGTAGTCGAGAGTACCGGCTTCTATACTTCAAAAGAGAAATCGATGGCTCATATCAAAGCAGGTGCGAAGAAGGTTATCATTTCCGCACCGGCCGGCAGCGATCTGAAGACGATCGTTTACAATGTCAACCACGAAACACTGACTGCTGATGATCAGATCGTTTCCGCTGCTTCCTGTACGACTAACTGCCTGGCTCCGATGGCAAAGGCACTCAATGACTTTGCTCCGATCAAGAGCGGCATCATGACAACAGTTCACGCTTATACAGGCGATCAGGAGATCCTTGACAAACAGCACGGAACAAACTTCCGCCGTTCACGCGCAGGCGCGATCAATATCGTACCGACAACGACCGGTGCCGCAAAGGCAGTCGGACTCGTCATTCCGGAACTCGCCGGCAAGCTGATCGGTTCCGCGCAGCGTGTTCCGGTACCGACAGGTTCAACCACGATCCTGACAGCAGTCGTCGAAGGCGAAGTCACAGCTGAGCAGGTCAATGAAGCAGTTAAGAAGTGCGCGAATGAGACACTTGCTTACAATGAAGATCCGATCGTCTCCAGCGATATCATCGGCGATACACACGGATCGATCTTTGATGCGACCCAGACACTTTGCAATCCCTGCGGAGACGGTTTGACAGAAGTTATGGTCGTTTCATGGTATGACAATGAGGCATCCTACACATCACAGATGCTGCGCACGATCAAGTATTTCACAACTCTTTAATTTGATGGTTGAGGGGCTGTCGTATCAAGCTGATACGGCAGCCCTTATTGCATATTGTGAGAGTAACAGGAACAGGAGAGATTATGCTTAACAAAAAAACGGTTGATGATATCAACGTAAAGGGACAGCGCGTGTTAGTGCGCTGTGATTTCAATGTACCGCTTGAAGACGGGAAGATTACAGATGACACCCGTATAGTGGCTTCTCTGCCGACAATTAAAAAGCTGATTGCCGACGGCGGAAGACTGATTCTCTGTTCACACCTCGGACGGCCGAAAGGCAATCCCGTACCGGAGATGTCCCTGGCGCCTGTCGCGGTAAGACTGTCAGAACTGCTGGGACAGGATGTTGTATTTGCCGCTGACGACGTCGTAGTCGGTGAGAATGCGAAAGCTGCAGCAGAAGCCCTTGAAGACGGACAGGTGATGCTTCTGGAGAATACGCGCTACCGCGCTGAGGAGACTAAAAACGGAGAGGCTTTCAGCAAAGAACTTGCCTCACTCTGTGATGTCTATGTCAATGACGCATTCGGAACGGCGCATCGTGCCCACTGTTCAAATGTCGGTGTGACGGAATATGTCAACACTTGTGTTGTCGGATATCTGATGAAGAAAGAAATCGATTTTCTCGGGAACGCAGTCGAGAATCCGGAGCGTCCGTTTGTCGCGATCCTCGGAGGTTCAAAGATCTCCGGTAAACTGGACGTCATCGACAGACTGCTCGACAAAGTCGACACTCTCCTGATCGGCGGAGCGATGACTTATACTTTTGTCAAAGCAAAAGGCGGTCAGATCGGAAGCTCGCTGTGTGAGGATGACTATATCGACTATGCTCTTAAGATGCTTAAAAAAGCAGAAGATAACGGCGTTAAGATGATGCTTCCGGTCGATGATGTTATCGC
>CACYEU010000205.1 GCA_902773445.1 uncultured Lachnospiraceae bacterium
CGATCGATGTCATCAGGGCTGTCTCCTCGCCGCATACGAAAGCGCCGGCACCAAGACGAAGCTCAATATCAAAGTCGAATCCCGTACCAAAGATGTCCTTGCCTAACAGGCCGTACTCTTTTGCCTGTTTGATGGCGATACCAAGACGCTCAACAGCGATCGGATATTCTGCACGGACATAGATGTAGCCCTGGTTGGCGCCGATCGCATAACCGGCAATAGCCATAGCTTCAAGAACGGCATGCGGATCACCCTCAAGAACAGAACGATCCATGAATGCACCCGGGTCACCTTCGTCGGCGTTACAGCATACATATTTCGGACCGCCGTCCTGTACCAGTGTACGGGCAAGCTGCCATTTCTTACCTGTGGGGAATCCTGCGCCGCCGCGGCCACGCAGCCCGGAAGCCAGAATCGTGTCGATAACTTCTTCAGGCGTCATCTCAAGAAGGACTTTACCAAGAGCCTCGTATCCGCGGGTACCGATGTACTCGTCGATATTCTCAGGATTGATAACACCGCAGTTGCGGAGAGCAACACGTGTCTGTCTCTTGTAGAAATCAGTCTCGTTCAGGGACTTGGTCATCTCGCTCTCATCTTCCTCACGGTAGACAAGACGCTCTACCGGACGTCCCTTCAACAGATGCTCGGATACGATCTCCGGAACATCCTCTGCTTTTACCTGTGCATAATAGGTTGCTTCAGGATAGATGACAACGATCGGACCCAATGCACATAAACCGTGGCATCCGGTCTGAATAACTGCAACTTCCTGCGCAAGACCATTTTCCTCAATATTCTTTTTGAATGCGTCAATAACTTCAACACTTCCCGAAGAAGCGCATCCCGTTCCGCCGCAAACCAATACATGTGAACGTATCATCTTGCTTCCTCCTCATTATTAATCAGTAATTGTCGACGGGATGACATAGTCCTTGACAGGTGTTCCGCCTGCAAGATGGCGTGTCACCACTTCTTCGGCCTTTTCAGGAGTCATGTGGACATAAGTTGTCTTTGATCCGTCAGGTTCATAAACTTCAACAACCGGCTCAAATCTGCAGATTCCGATACAGCCGGTCTGTGTAACCATGACATCGTCAAGCTTACGTTCCTGCACAAGTTCTGCGAACCGATTTAAGACGGGGCGTGCTCCTGCAGCAATACCGCATGTAGCCATACCGACAACCACGCGTGTCTGCTTGCTTTCCTCATCACGAACACCCAGCTGGTTCTGCATTCTTTCGCGAATCGCTTTCAGTTCTTCCAATGATTTCATGTTTGCAATCTTCCTCTCTTTATTAATCTGATGTAATCAGATGATCAAATTGTAATGCCGTTTAAAACTTCTTTTTCGTTCTCAATCAGGTAATCCCTTATATAAGCCGAAATCTCGGGGACCGCAAATGATACATCACCTAATATCTCACGCATCTGCGCTGTATCAAGTTCAAATGAACGGTCATCGACGCTGAATGTATATACAAAATCTGTGTCTTCGTGCATTGTCACCAGCGTATGGATCGTAGAGGGCATATCGCCCAAAGGCATGCGGTCTACATTGCTCAGACCAAATACGGCTGTTACTGTCGTACCCTTGCCCGGTTCAGATTCGATCTTGAAACTTCCTCCCGACAATTCAGCCGCAAGTTTAAAGAACGGTACCCCAAGTCCGACACGCCGTGTCTTGCGGGTTGTAAAGAACGGATCCGTAACAGATTCGACCTGTTCTTTTGTCATGCCGCATCCATTGTCCTCGATCACGACTGTCAGAATGTCCGCCGCTGTATCGGCTTTCACAGAGATCGCGACCACTGTGGCCTGGGCCCGTGTCGAATTCTCTGCCACATCCAGCACGTTGAGGGATATCTCTGGCATCATGGCTTATTCGTATTTTGCAAGAATACCAGCTACCTGATCAGGTGTCATACGACCATAAACATCATCGTTGATCAGCATAACCGGAGCCAGACCGCAGGCACCGACGCAACGGCATGCATCGATTGAAAACTTTCCGTCTTCGGTGCATTCTCCGCTCTTAATGCCGAGCTGCTTCTCAATCTCTTCCAGAATGAGTCCTGAGCCCTTGACATAGCAAGCTGTACCGAGGCAGACTGAGATCTGGTATTTTCCCTTAGGATTCAGTGTGAACTGGGAATAGAATGTTGACACACCATAAACCTTTTCGAGAGGCACATCCAGCTCTTCTGCAATCATGGTCTGAACCTCAATCGGGAGATAGCCATAAATCTCCTGAGCATCCTGAAGAATAGGCATTAATGCCCCAGGTTCGTTCTTCTTCTCAGCGATGACTGCAAGCAATTTCTCCTTCTGTTCAGGAGTGCCTGCAAAAGCAACGCCGGAAGCAGATCCTTGTGAACACATACAATAATCCTCCTTAACTATCCAATAACCAACAGTTGATAATATTCTAACATCCTGAAACTGAAAAGTAAACAACATTTACAACTGTTTTACTGCAGTCTGTCATAGATATCACAAAAAAACAGGAGCCGGTCTTCAGACCGGTTCCTGCTCCGATATCAGTGATGATATTTATTCGATTATTACAGCTGCGGACCGGCCGGTACAAGAGCCTTTCCGTCTTCATTATAAGTATATTTCTCGAAGTTCTTAATGAAACGTCCGGCAAGATCTTTTGCCTTCTCATCCCATTCTGACGGATCGGCATATGTGTCACGCGGATCGAGGATCGTGGGATCAACACCGGGAAGCTCTGTCGGTACTTCAAAGTCGAAATACGGGATCATCTTGGTCGGGGCCTTGAGGACATCGCCGTTTAAGATCGCATCGATCATGCCTCGCGTATCTTTGATCGAGATACGCTTGCCTGTTCCGTTCCAGCCTGTATTGACAAGATAGGCTTTCGCGCCGCTGACTTTCATGCGCTTGACGAGTTCCTGTGCATATTTTGTCGGGTGCAGCTCGAGGAAAGCCTGGCCGAAGCATGCTGAGAATGTCGGAGTCGGTTCTGTGATACCGCGCTCTGTTCCGGCAAGCTTTGCCGTAAATCCGCTCAGGAAATAGTACTGTGTCTGTTCCGGCGTCAGGATCGAGATCGGAGGCAGAACACCGAATGCGTCAGCTGAAAGGAAAATGACATTGTCGGCAGCCGGTCCTGAAGAGATCGGACGCACATTCTTAACGATATTCTTGATGTGGTCGATCGGATAAGAAACACGGGTATTCTCTGTGACTGATTTGTCAGCGAAATCGATCTTTCCGTTCTCGTCGACCGTCACGTTCTCGAGCAGTGCGTTGCGCTTGATCGCGTTGTAAATGTCGGGCTCGGCATCTTTGTCGAGGTTGATGACCTTCGCATAGCAGCCGCCCTCAAAATTGAAGACACCTTCGTCATCCCAGCCGTGCTCGTCATCGCCGATCAGAAGACGCTTC
>CACYEU010000206.1 GCA_902773445.1 uncultured Lachnospiraceae bacterium
GCGACCGAAGGCGTGATGTTCTCAGCTGATCTGATGACGAGTTTCGTGTTCTTTGAAATCCTGTCACTGACATCATTTACCTGGGTCATTCACGAAGAGACGCCGGAAGCGGTCCGGGCGGCTAAGACCTATTTCTTTATCGCGATCATCGGCGGACTGATTCTGTTCATGGGAATCGCGCTTATGTCGTATTCAGTCGGCACGCTCGATTACGGCAAACTGTATGAGGCGATCCGGGCGAGCCGTGATCCGAAACTGGCTTATGCCGCCGGAATCTGCATCCTGTTTGGCTTCGGCGCCAAGGCCGGTATGTTCCCGCTGCACATCTGGCTGCCGAAGGCTCATCCGGTCGCTCCGTCCCCGGCTTCCGCTCTGCTCTCAGGCATTCTGACCAAAGTCGGTGTCTTCGGTATTCTGATGACTGCAGTCCCCGGTTTTCTAGGAAACGGGCGGTTCGGACTGATCATTCTGACTGCCGGCACGATCACGATGGCACTCGGCGCGGTGATCGCTCTGTTCTCGGTCAATCTCAAACGCACTCTGGCCTGTTCGTCGATGTCCCAGATCGGATTTATTCTGGTCGGTATCGGTACGCTGGTTCTGGTCTCCACGCTTGCCGGCGCTGAAGGCGGGACCGGACATTTATCAGAGGAAGCGATGGAACTGGCACACAGCGGTCTGGTGCTCCATATGGTCAACCACTCGATGATCAAGCTGACACTCTTTATGGCCGCCGGCGTCTTTGTCATGCGGCTGCATCTGCTGAATCTGAATGATATCCGCGGATACGGGCGCCGCAAACCGATGCTGATCATCCCGTTCGCGCTTGGCGCTTTAGGAATCAGCGGCGTGCCGTTCTTCAACGGATATATCAGTAAAACGCTGCTGCATGAAGGACTGGTCGCCGCCGGCGAGGCAATGGCGGGAACGGCCGGATCACTGATCCATGTGGTCGAATGGATCTTCATCATCTCAGGCGGATTCACATTTGCCTACATGCTTAAACTCTTTATCTGTATCTTTGTCGAAAAGCACCCGGATCAGCAGGCTGCATACGATGCCGCTTCGCCATGCATGAACAGGCTCAGCGCGGGCACTCTCCTGGTCTCGTCACTCCTGATGCCGATACTCGGTCAGCCCGCAGTTACGATGCGCCTTGCGGAATTGATGACCGGAAAATCGATCGCCGGACACTTCCACGCGTTCGCCTGGGTCAATCTGAAAGGCGGTGCGCTCTCTCTGCTGATCGGCGCAGCTGTCTACCTGATCATTGTCAGAAAACTGTTGATGAAAGAGGATCGTTATGTCAACCGCTGGCCGGCAAAACTCGATCTCGAAGATCTGATCTACCGGCCGCTTCTGCTGACGATCCTGCCTGCGATCGTCGGCGCGGTCACCGGTTTCCTGAACTGTCTGCCGGACGGACTCCTGATCCTGATACGCCGGACTGCCCTGCGCGAGCGCAATCGTTTGTCGGAGGAGTATCATCCCGGACAGTTAAAAACAGTCCGTGAACGGGAAAAGCAGGCTGCTGCTCCTGTCGTCATCAATTTCTCATTCGCGATCATGATGACCTGCCTCGGTATCCTGATCGTCTTTGGAGTCATCCTGTTTATGTACCTGAAATGAAACGAAAGCCACTGGACAGAACTGAACTATTTGAACATATGCCCATCAAAAAGGCTGTCCTCCTTCAGGCAATGCCTGCAGTGATTTCTCAGATGATCACACTGCTGTACAACCTGGCGGACAGCTATTTTGTCGGTCTGTTAAATGTTCCGGCGGAAACAGCATCTGTCGGCGTGGCAATGTCTGTCTTTATGCTGCTGACCGCGATTTCCAATCTGTTCGGCGTCGGCGGAGCCAGCGTTCTCGCACAGTCGCTCGGTCGTAAAGACCATGACAGCGTCCGCAAAGTATCCTCGATCGCCTTTTGGTGCGGCGTCGTGACACCGCTCGTCTATGCCCTGATCATCTGGCCGATACAGGTTCCGTTCCTGCACCTTGTCGGAGGCAACAGTGAGACTCTGCAGCTGGCAAAGAACTATGTGTTCTGGACTGTCTATATCGGCGGGATCCCGACAGTTCTCAACATCCTCCTGGCCAACCTTGTGCGGGCCGAAGGGAAATCGGGAACTGCGATGGTCGGCGTTTCGATGGGCTGCATTCTCAATATCATTCTCGATCCGTTTTTCATTCTGCCCCGGTTTCTCGGTCTGGGAGCCGCCGGCGCAGGACTGGCTACCGCGCTCTCAAATCTGGCCGGCACTGTATTCTTCATCTGTTACATCGCATTCGGAAAAGATACATTCCTCTCGATACGTCCGCAGCACCTGCAGTTCTTCAGAGATTATATCGGAAGAATACTCAAGATCGGCTTCCCTTCAGCCCTGCAGTTTCTGCTGACTGTAACCGCAGTTGCGGCTACGACCAAGTTTGTTTCGCTGCACAGCACCGAGGCCGTCGCGGCATTCGGCATCGAAAAGCGTCTCGATCAGCTGCCTCTGTTTTTCTCGATCGGTATCGCCAGCGGACTGCTGCCGATGCTCGCCTACAATTATGCCGCGGAAAATCACGAACGCAGAAAAGCCGCCTTCCGTTTCGGAAGCGGCCTCGCTGTCGGTTTCGCCCTGTTCAGTGTGGTTCTGTATGAGATCGCCGCGCCGGCGCTGTGCAGGATCTTTATCAAGGATCCCGAAACGGTCCGTCTCGCCGCTTCATTCCTGCGCATACAGATCATTGCGCAGCCTCTTGTTGCAATCAATTATCCGATGATCATCCAGTTCCAGGCAATGGGACAGGTCAGGGAGGCGATGATCTGCTCGATCCTGCGCAAGGGTGTCCTCGACATCCCTCTGCTGTTTATCATGAACCGGTTGATTCCGCTGTACGGATGTCTCTGGGTCCAGGTGATCGTCGACAGTATCTCGCTGATCGTCGCACTCAGCTTATACCGCCGGGTTAATCAACGAGTGTCCGTGCAAGCCGCCTAGGCCGTTCAACGGTGCTTCGCTGCTTTGATGACCCGCGCGGCTGATTTCTCAAGTTTCGCTCTCGAGATCCTTCCTTCTTTCAGCGCACTCAACACATGCTGATAATCCGTCTTCCGTCCCGGCATGAACAGATTGCCGCCTGCTGCCGATACCCGGTCAGCCCTGGTGATCGGATATTTATCACTGAGATTCTTGATGCCGAGCACCCAGTCAGTGATCACGAGTCCCTTATATCCGCACTCTGTCCTCAAGAATCCCTCGATCAGTCCCCGGCTCTCAGACGTATGCGTTCCGTTGATCAGATTGTAGGACGTCATCAGCGCAAGCGGATCCGCTTCACGAATACAGAGAGCAAATCCTTTGAGATAGATCTCGCGCAAAGCGCGTTCACTGACGCAGCTGTTGTTATAATAACGGTTTGTCTCCTGATTGTTGGCCGCAAAATGCTTGATCGTGGTGCCCCGCCCCGGATGCGACTGAACACCGCGTGTGACTGCTGCCGCGATCTTGCCGCTCAGCAGCGGATCTTCACTGAAGTATTCGAAATTGCGGCCGCACAGAATGCTTCTATGGATATTGAGGGCAGGCGCCAGCCACAGATCGATCCCGAAGCGTTCCATCTCCGATCCGACAATATCGCCCAGAACCGACGCGTACTCAATGTTCCATGATTGAGCAAGCGCGGTACCGATCGGCAGGGATGTGCAGTACTGTGTCTTGATCAAAGCTTTCCTGGGCGGTTTCGGTCCTTTTGTCAGTATTTTAGCCGCCAGCCGGACCGGCGCGCTCAATACGTCAAGCATCCCGTCCGGCAAAAAACCATTGCCGAGCGTGTGTATGCCTTTTTTGTCCTCATAGTATTCTTTTGCCAGACGGAGTCCGGCCGGTCCGTCCGCCATGATCACCGGCCTGATCCCTTTGTCTGAGAGTTTTGATGTCGTCTCGCCTGCTGCGCCCGCCGAATGAGGCGAAGCATTTCCGATGATGCTCAGCAGGCCGCCTTTCTCTGAAAAATGCCCGACAGCCAGATATGCCAGCTCCTCATCGCAAAGAGAAGGGATCTCCTCCTCAGTCTCCGGCACAGCTCTCTCTGTGCCAAAGCTTTCCGGGTCCGGTGTCAGCCTTGGCAGATGATCAGTCTTCTCTTTCTGATATACCCTGTCAAATACTGTTTCAGCCATATCGGGTTTTGCGACGATCGGCTCTGCCTGTGCGGTGATGATCTCATCGCTCAGACTGATCACAGCAGCCGGAACTGTCTCAGTACTGCTGACGCCGATGCGCAGGATATACTCTCCGGCCTCAAGACAATAGACATTGCGGTCCTCGTCGAAGGAGGCGATATCGGAAAGATCAAACTCGATCGTGACAGTCTCTGTTTCATCGGGGGCCAGCAGCCTTGTCTTCGCAAATCCCGCAAGCTCCTGCCACGGCTTCTTCAGCTTGACTTCAGGCGCCGTCACATAGAGCTGCACAACTTCCTTGCC
>CACYEU010000207.1 GCA_902773445.1 uncultured Lachnospiraceae bacterium
CCTCTTCATTGCGGATACGCTTGGCGATGATTGGAATATACGCCAGCATGATCAAAAAGGATACCAGTGATCCCAGTATAAGCGGCATTGACAGGAACAGAAACAGCGTCGTCATATACATCGGATGGCGGACGATCCCGTAAAGACCGGTATCGACGACTTTCTGATCCTCCTGCACTTCGATCGTGCGGGAAAGGTATTCATTTTCGCGCAAAACTTCTGCATACAGTATGTAAGCGATCAGGAAGATGACGGCTGCCGCGATACTGACGCCGCGCGGCAGGACAAGCCATTTAAACCGGAAATTCAGACCCGCGAGAATAAACGAGGCGAGAAACATCAATCCGCTCAATACGATCACAGTCTTCTGCTCGCTCTCTTCTTCTCTGGCATTCAGCCTTTTCCGCAGGAGGTCCGGATTTGTATGCATCATGATCAGACCTGCCGCAAACATCGGGATAAACAGGATTCCGATCAAAAGCCATGCCTGCGGGAAATGAATCGTTCCGGCCGGTATGAACAGCAGCAAGCCGACCACGATCAAGCCTGTAAGAAACTTTATAATTGCTTTAGAAAATAATTCCTTATTCATCTGTTTCATTTTCCTGATTCTTTTTCTGATTCATCCTCATCAGCTTCCTGTATGCGGCCTTCTGAAACGGTTTGCTGACGATCGGGTACAGGATGCCTCCCGCAAGACCGATGATCCACACATATTTCCAGGTGGCCAGAAAACCTGTCAGCAGGATCGCGGAAATGATCAGGACCCAGTAAGCCAGCCCAAAGATGCCGTTGACCATATTGAGCAGGTTGAGGATATCTTCGCTTTCCGACTGGTGAGGAGCATTCTCGATGAACTCAGCCGCTCCTTCAGCGCCGGGGCATGAACGGAAATCCTCGCAGTATTCTTCTGCTGCCTTGGAATAAGTACCGTGTCCGAGCACTTCCTGGACCGTAAAGCGGATCCCCTCAGCCGAATCGTCTTTCAGCATCAGCCCCGCATTGATCTCCGTCACCCTCCTCGCAACAGCCTTCTGCTCGCCTGTCTGCGGATAAAGCACCATCGGGGTAGCCATGTACAGACTCTCGGTCACACTGTTCATGCCGCAGTGCGTGATAAAGATATCCGCTCTCGACAGGATATCCAGCTGGTCGACGTACGGTTCGACCCGGACATTGTCAGGCAGTTCTCCAAGCTTTTCGATATCGATCGCATTGCCGCATGAGATCAGGACGTCGAGATTAAGATCCTGCATCGCTTCAATACATCTCCGGTAAAACATTGGCCGGTCATTGATCACCGTTCCCATTGAGATATAGACAAGAGGCCGGGCCTTCTGTTTGTTCGGCGCCGCTTTTGAGTAAACTGACGGACCTGCGAACAGATAATGATCAGAAAAGCTTTCGGCATACGGCTGGAACTTTTCAGATGTATAGACGATCGTATCTGTCTTATTGTCATTCTGAACCAGTGCCAGCGGTCCCTTGATATAATAGCCGTACTGCTCAAGCGTCTTGAGCTCCTTTGCGATCCGGGGCAAGCCGAGCATCAGATCGGCGATTTCCCTCGGAGAATTCTTCATGTATTCCGAAGACATCTGATTGAACGCAAATGTGCTTGTCGAGACGACCATCGGCACTTTGAATTTGTCGGCGTTGAGTTTTCCCCAGAAGCAGACCGAATCGGTAAAAACGACATCGGGTTCGAAGCGGGTGAACTGCCGCCTCAGATATCCGTCCATGCTGCGGGTTATCCGAAGATCCTGGATCGTCATCTCAGTCGTCGAGACCCTTTTTAATCCCGACTCCTCTTCTTTAGTCAGATCGGGCAGAAGCGTATCGCAGCACCAGAACTCGGCCCCGGTCGCTCTGATCTTTTCTTCGAATTCGCTGAACGAATAAAACCTGACGAGATTGCCGCGTCTGACAAGCTCCGTGACGACAGGCAGCATCGGATTCGTATGACCGTGAGCCGGTATACAAAAGACCGCAACTTTCTTTTTTCCGTCAGCGACCTGTATCTTTTCCTTCTCAGCTTCTTCAACAGCCTGTTCATATCTCTGCTTGAGCAGCTGATAGCGCTGTCTCTTCTCCAGTTTGGAAAAATGATCCTCCCTGAACTGCTCGGGATTATTGCGGTAATCGAGCTCGATATCCGGGAACTGTCCGCTGGTCAGGTCAAATACCATACCGTCAACATCGTTGTAGCAGTGATAGCTGCCGTCAGGCAGCCTGATTCCGTAGACTTTTCCTCCGAGCAGATCCTGCACAAGAAAGGCCGTGACCGAACATTGGCCGCGTGTCGGATTGTCGGGGGTCCACTCATCGCGCATGCGCGGCGCGCATGTGTCAGCAGCCCAGATGCCGAGCAGGCGGTCGTAGATCTCTTTGATATCCGATGTGACATGATCAGATCCGTAGAATTGCTCCATATAGCTTATCCTCTCCTCAGCGATAACAGCCAGGCTGTGATGTGGACAGCCTGCTGAAACTCACCGGCAGAGATCATCCGTTCGATCTCTTCTGCCGGGAGTTTGACCACATGCAAAAACTCCGTTTCGTCAAGTGCCTGATCGGCGATTTTCCGGCAGTTGCGCGCGACAAACAGATGCGCGTAATTGTCGGAGACAGTTGCGCTTGACGGTATCGTCATCAGGTGACGCCACTCTGCGGACTCATGGCCTGTCTCCTCGCGAAGCTCACGCTTTGCCGCCGCCAAAGCTTCTTCAACAGGGAGATCTTTGATCCCGCCGTATTTGTGGTCGCCTGTTCTTTCAATTCCTCCTGCCGGAAACTCGGTCGTCACCTCTCTGATGCCCTGTCTGAACTGACGGACGCAGAGATAGTTGCCGTCTGTATCCGATGCGACGATCACGACATAGTCTCTGCGGCTGTAATTGTAAAACGGTTCAAAGACCCTGCCGTCCGGAAAGCGGTATGCCGATGCTCTCAGATCGATCCACTCGTCTGTGATCAGATGTTCGGTATGAAGTTCCTCCCAGGCAAGGGGATCTTTCTCGTTTCTGTTCATGTCAGTTCAACCTTTTCCAGTCATCTTCATTATTATACTACAGAGTCGCAAAGTCTTCTGCGCCTTTCGTGTCCAGCCAATGCTGAAGGATCAGAGTAAGAATGACCAGCAGGGCCAGAATGACTGCCAGGTAGGCCGCTGCGCCGATCTTATATCCGATCAGCATATAAAGGCCGGCGATCACGACACTGATGCCCCAGCTGCCGAAAAGAACGATCACGACCGCACCGCTCTGCTTGATCGGAACAGCTTCATTTGACCAGTTCAGAACCGGCATTTTCATTCCGATCGTCATTCCGAATACCGCGGAGAACACAACATATACCAGTGCCGCGATCAGCAGAAGCAGTCTGACAGGCACTGAAGCAGGCGCTGCAGCTGCGGCGCAGACTGCTGTGAACAGCATCGGAATTCCGGTGATGATCACCTGAACGCAGGTCTTTGCCCTCAGGATCATCTTCTGCTCCACCGGGAGAGACTGCGGGATCCAGATACTTTTTCCTTCCAGCGATACAGAGGGCGCGGCGATATCGTTCATCGAAGCAAGCATGGTCAGCATCGCAAAAAGAAAGACGACTGACGTGCCCGTCCTGCCCGAAAAAACCATTTCAAGCGTTTTACAGATATCTCTTCCCATAATCAGCAGAAAAACGCCTGCAGCCGGAATCAGCAGTGTACCGAGTCCGCAGTTGAGCATATAATTCGCGTTAGATGTGAACCGGGAAAACTCTTTCGCGAGAAGTGCGCCAAAAGGTGTTCTTTCTTTCGCCTTCCGTTCGACATACCGGACTTTTTCTGTCTTCCCCGAATCTGTCGCGATACTTAAAAAGCTTCTCGTCAGGATCTTCCAGACAAGGGTACAGATCGCCGTCATGATGACTGCAAAGACGACAGTCGCGATCAAGCTGCCCTCTCCGACTTTGCCGAACAGGTAGAGTGCTTTTGCTGCGCCTTTGACCTTCGCCCCGTAGACATCCGCGTTATTGATGATATTTCTGATCAGATCATTTGCCTTGAAATAGAAGAAATAATAAGCACCGATAAATGCCAGTGAAATGAGCACTGTAACGTAACTTTTGTTCTTCAGCTTCAGACTGATCTTCGCGACGACCCATCCGAGAAGGACCGAAAGCAGCAGGATAAATCCTGTCACGATCAGGAACAACAGGACTCCGCAGATGACTCTCGGAACCGTGACGCCCGCCGTGATCCAATAGACGATCAGCGTCGGGATCAGTGCCGTCGCCGCGTACATGGTTCCAAGCAGATAGACATTTGCAAGCCGCGCGGCGATAATCGTCCGCACCGGAATCGGCATCGACAGAAGCAGATCGTTATCTTTCGCCAGATAGAGTCCGGAATATGTGTTAAATACGCTTCCGAACGCGCCGAACACGATCGCGATTCCGCTCATGATCACAAAGTAAAGCCATCCGACACCGGCCTGAACCAGTCCGCCGCACAATGCTTTTGAAAGCATCGTGAACATGCCGCCGAGGATACCGACCATGATCAGAACAAAAAAGACAAACCAGATCACGATTGCGCCTTTGGAACGCATTTTGTTCTTTTTCGAGTTGTAGAAGTATCCTTTAAAGACTTCCGACAACTGCTTTTTAAGCAGAACTCTCAGCATTTATTCAGCCTCCAGTTCCAGGAAAACTTCTTCCAGACTGTCATCTCCTTTGACTTCTTCCATCGTGCCGGCTTTGATCAGCCTTCCCTGTTTGATGATTGCGACTTTATCGCAGAGTTTCTCCGCGACTTCAAGTACATGGGTCGAGAAGAAAATCGCGCCGCCGGCATCACAGTGGTCGCGCATCATCTCTTTGAGCAGATGCGAAGCCTTCGGATCGAGTCCGACAAAAGGCTCATCCATCACGATCAGCTTCGGATCGTGGATCCATGCCGAAATGACTGCCAGTTTCTGCTTCATGCCGTGTGAATAAGCGGCAATCGGCTGTCCGAGATCCCCGGTCAGTTCAAAGATATCCGCGAATTTTCTGATCCGCTCCTGCCTGACATCGGCCGGAATCCTGAATACATCAGCGATAAAATTCAGATATTTGATGCCGCTCATGAAATCATAGAGATCGGGATTGTCCGGGATATAAGCCAGATCTCTCTTGCTTTCAACCGGGCTGTCGGTAACTGAGATCCCGCCGATCTCGATCCTGCCCTGATCAAAGCGGAGAATACCGGCCACGCTCTTTAGTGTCGTGGTTTTGCCGGCGCCGTTATGACCGATAAATCCGTAGATCTCTCCGGGGTGGATGTGCAGCGACAGATCATCAACTGCTTTGACATCTCCGTATGTTTTTGTCAGATGTTCTATCTTCAGCATGTCAGAGTCTCCTTCTGCTGTCTTACATATGATCAGCTCCCCGGTGCCTGAAAGACATGGGGAGCTGTGTTTTCTGATGTGTTCCGCCGGGCGGTGTACAGTTACAGCTCCGCAGTATATTCAGTCACATCCAGTACTGTCTCACCGTCGATCTGTGCCGCGCTGGGCGTGTCAAACCGGACATGGATCTTTCTGCCGGTGATCACGGTTGTCATATCTGTCAGCTCCACGTGTTTCCCTTCGAAGATTGTCGGGAAAGCTTTCAGGCTCTTGAGCTTGGACTTGCAGTGATAGACGATCACGGTCAGCACATCCGAATTGCGGTCCTGGCCCGGTGCGAGCATCATGCCGCCGCCGCAATACCGGCCTTTCATCGCCGGAGCGAGCCAGGCATGATCAAATTCATAGTCTTTGCCGTCAACATTGATCCAGACATGACGCGGTTTGTATTTGAAGAGCAGACCTTTGATCGCGATCGCGGTATAGTTGATTTTTTTGTTCGGCTTCTTCGCCTTGATCCGGTCAGCTTCCTCGCAGCAGTATCCGTCGATGCCGAAGCTCATGTTGTTGATGTATTTATAGGCCTTGCCCTTTACATACGCAGTCGGAAGATTGTGCAGATATGGGTTGAGCAATACTTCCCTGCCGGGCTTTTCATTGATATCGTTCAGGAAATCGTTACCGGTGCCGCTGCCGTAGAGATAGACATTGTGGTCCAGATTTTCATAGTCGAGATGGTTGATCATATAATTGATCGTGCCGTCTCCGCCTACCAGGACGACCTCGTCTTCGGGTTTCAGTCCGGCGAAAAATTCCGGGTATTCGATCTTCGTTACATCAATGACTTCCACGCCCGGTATCTCGACGACATTGCCATTGTTCGCCAATGGATTTTGAAGATAGTATTTCATCAGATTGCCTCCTTTGTCAGTGCAGGATCAGTCCCAATACGATCAGAAACTCGCCGAGCGAGTAAGTCAGCATTACAAGGAAATGTGTCTTCAGACGGCTGTTTTTGTTAAAGCGCACAAAGAACAGTGACGAGTCAGACACAAAGAACAGCAGCGCGCCGATCGCGGTGATTACAGCCGCGGCGCCGGCCGCGCTCAGTGAACGGAACCAGGCAAAGCAGTTCATCGCGCCGTTGAGCAGCAGATAAAGAAGCATCGGATAGAACAACGCCTTCGGCAGATACGGTCTCAGTTTTCTGAAAATCGTCAGCGTTGTCATGATGAACAGGATCGGCAGGATCACGATCACCGCTTTGTTGACTCTCGAAAAATCTGTCAGCTTTGCGTAGGTTGCAATGAAGAACGCGTGGCTGATCATAAACGCGATACCGCCGGCCGTAAACCACTGCAGTCCTTTCGGGATCAGCAGCACGTCGCCGAGCCACGAGAACAGAAGCGCTGCCACCACGCTCAGCATGATCGGATCCGCGCTCAGGCAGTAAAACGCGAGCAGAAGCAACAGGATGAACGGCTTTGTCTTGTTGCGCAGCGGTTTATCCTGCTTCAGTGAGGCATACAGATGAATGCCTGTCACGATAAAAAATAGAATTAACGCAATGATCTTCATGTCTGTATTATAGCACAGAACGAGAGGCTGCCGCATCTATTATGCAGCAACCCCTCGTTCTGTCAAGAAAACCATGTATGAATGCATTTAGTTGAAAATGGCCTCTTCAGTTTCTTTATCAAATACATGGATTCTGTCTGTGTTGATAGCCAGCTCGACTTCGTCTCCGGTATGGACCGGGCACGGTGACGGAACCTTAGCGATGATCTTCGCATCTTCATATGCGAGATACAGCAATGTCTCAGATCCCATCATCTCGTCAAGGTCGACCAGCGTCTTGATCGTGTTGCCGCCCTTGAAATATTCTTTCTCCATGTGAAGGTCTTCCGGACGAACGCCAACAACAACAGTCTTTCCGACATAGTCGGCAAGCTCGCTCCTGTTGACAGAAATCGTTGTCTGATCAAACTTGAGCGCATATCCGTCGCCTTCTTTCTCGACAACAGCGTCGATAAAGTTCATCTGCGGTGAACCGATGAAGCCTGCGACGAACAGGTTCTTCGGCTGATCATAGAGGACCTGCGGAGTGTCAAACTGCTGGATCACGCCTGCGTTCATAACACAGATCCGATCGCCCATCGTCATCGCTTCGACCTGGTCGTGCGTGACATAGACAAATGTCGTACCGAGGCGCTGATGAAGCTTGGAGATCTGGCTTCTCATCTCAGTCCTGAGCTTTGCGTCCAGATTGGACAGCGGCTCATCAAGAAGGAATACGGAAGGATTGCGGACCATCGCGCGGCCGAGCGCAACACGCTGGCGCTGTCCGCCTGACAGAGCCTTCGGCTTGCGGTCCAGGTATTCTTCAAGACCGAGGATCTTTGCCGCCTCATGAACTTTCTCATCGATGACGTCTTTCTTCTCCTTCAGAAGTGTCAGCGCGAAAGCCATATTTTTGTATACTGACATGTGCGGATACAGCGCATAGTTCTGGAAAACCATCGCGATATCCCTGTCTTTCGGAGGAACCGCATTGATCAGACGGTCTCCGATATAGAGTTCGCCGGCGGTCACGGATTCAAGACCCGCGATCATGCGCAGCGTCGTCGACTTGCCGCATCCTGACGGACCGACAAGAACAACAAATTCTTTGTCGTTGATGTCAAGGTTAAGATCTTTGATAACCGTGACACCATTCTCATATGTTTTTTCTACGTTTTTAAATGAAATGCCTGCCATCAGTCAGCCTCCTACTCTTTAACGCCGCCAAGCGCAACTCCGGCGACGATGAATCTCGACAACAGAATGTACACGATGATGATCGGAACGATCGCGATCGTGATCAGCATATAGACTTTACCCATATCAAACTTCAGGAAGTCCGCGCTTCGAAGCGCTGCGATCAGGATCGGCAGAGTCTTCTTTTTGTTTTCCGATATGATCAAGGCCGGAATGAAGTAGTTGTTCCATGCCATGACAAATGTGAAGATCGCCTGCACCGCGATCGCCGGCTTCATGATCGGAAGAACGATTCGGTTAAATGTTCTGAATTCGCTGCATCCGTCAATTCTCGCAGCCTCAACCAGCTCCATCGGAAGGCTCGACTGCATATAGCTGTACATGAAGTAGAAGACGGCCGGCGCCGCTACCGAGGGCAGAATCAGCGGCCACAAAGTATTGAGCAAGTGCATGTTGTCCATCAATCTCATAAAGCCAAGTGCCGAAACCTGTGTCGGCATAACAAGGATCAGCATGATAAAGATAAACGCTGCTTTTCTGAACTTAAAGCTGTAAGCATACAGTCCGTAAGCCGTCATGGCCGAGAAATATGTTGCCAGAATCGCCGCGCCTGTCGATACGATCAGGCTGTTCTTGATACCGGACAGGACCGGAATGTTCGCGTCGTGAAGCACGTGTTTCAGGTTGATGAAAAACGATTTTCCCGGAATCGCCGAGAATCCCTGCTGGATCTGTGCATGGCTTCTGGTCGAGTTGATGATCAGAATATAGAAGAAGAACAGGCACAGGAATGTCAAAATAAGCAGCACAATGTAAGCGATTACTGTTCTGACTTTAGATGTCTTAACTTCCATTATTTACGCGCCTCCTTTCCTCTGTGCTTTCTGGTTGCATGGACTGTGTCGTCCTTGTTCAGTGTGAAGTACACAACGAGACAAAGGATCGCGCAGATGATAAACAGGATAACTGAGATCGCACCCGCCATACCGTAGTTCTTGCTGAACAAATGGTTATTCAGGTACATGATGATCGTTGTGACGGTTCTGTCAGGTGTACCCTTGCCGTTTGTCAAGATCTGCGGCACATCGAACATCTGGAGACCGCCGATCATCGATGTGATCAGTACGTAGACCAGAATCGGGCGGATCATCGGGAGTGTGATCTTAAAGAATGTCTGTGTCGGTGTACAGCCGTCAAGTTCGGCTGCCTCAAACAGCGACGGGTTGATGCCCATCACAGCCGCCATCAGCAGGATCGTCGTGTTACCGAACCACATCAGGAAGTTCATCAGCGCGACAAGTCCGCGGGCGCCTCCGACCGAGGACAGGAACCTGAACGGTTCTTTCAGGATCCCGAGACCTACGAGCGCATGGTTGACAGGACCGTTTGCCGAGAACAGGGCAAAGAACAGCATTGCGAATGCTGATGCCATGATCAGGTTGGGCATATAGATGACAACCTTAAAGAACTGTTTGCCCTTTATTCTCAGGCGGACATCGGTAAACCATGCCGCCAGCAACAATGAAATAACGATCTGCGGGATAAATCCGGCGACCCAAAGGATCAGGGTGTTGCCGGTATATTTCAGAAAATCGCTCTCGAAGAGCGCTTTAAAATTCGCTAAACCAACCGGATTGGGGCCGATAACCTTAAGACCTGACCGGTAATACTCAAAAAAGCTGTAGTAGACTGTCGATACAAGAGGTATTAACTGAAAAATCAGAAATGCCAGGAAAAACGGAAGGATAAACAGGTATCCCCACTTGGAATAGTCTACGCTTTTCAGCTGTTTGGCTTTTTCCTTCTTTTCTTTCATGGTTTTCTCCTTGAAGCGGGATACAAAAGGAGGGCGGCTATTGCCACCCTCCCCCTAAGATGATCAGCTATTTATTTGGGCCACTCAAATGTCTTGAGTTCCGGATACTTCTCTTTTGCAGCTGTCTCGAAGTTAGCCTTAGCCTTCTCAAAGTCAACCTTGCCTTCGAAGTAATCTCTGAAAGCTGTCTGGATGCTCTCATTGAGACCCTGGTCATATGCGCCTGCATTGCTCATGTCGATGTTCTTTGCAGCTTCGACAAACAGAGCGATATGGTTCTGACCGCCGAGGAAATCGGATGAGAAATCGGAATCTGCGATTTCCTGCATAGCTTCCTGATTGTTCGTGTAGTCCTGAGTATCCTCAGTGATCTTCTTCATGATGTCTTTGTCGCATGTCAGCTTGAGCATGACGTCTTTGACAAGGTCAGCATTGTCTGTGCCGGTTGCGCCGCAGATCCATGTGCCGCCCCAGTAGTACGGCTGCGGGCCGTAGCAAACTGCGTAGTCGCCAAATGCGCCGTTACCGACTTCAGCCTTGCCGCCTTCATCCTCTTTTGTCTCAAGAGAGTTGCCGAGCAGTGTGAAGTTGATGCCCCATGTTGAGTAGAAGAAACCGAAGACTTTGCCCTTCGGGCCCTGATCTGCATTCCATGTATCATCCCACAGGCTGGACTTGTTGTTGTAACCCTTGTCTGTGTATGTCTTGGTCTGGTCGATCCACTTAACAATGTTCGCGTCGACTGTAACTTTGTCGCCGTCTACCCACGGAGCAGCAACGTTGTTCGAGAATGTACGATAAGCATCATCGAAACCGGAGAGCATCTTGTAGCCCTTCTCATGAGCCTTCGCAGCGACTTCGTCGAACTTATCCCAGTCAGCAAGAGCTTCCTGAACTGCATCGGGATCATCTGTTCCGAGAACGTCTTTTGCGATTGAACGTCTGTAAGCGAACAGACCCGGAGTTGCCTGCCATGTTGTTCCCTTCTGTACGCCGTTGGAATCTGTGACGATGTCCTTTGTGTACTGATACTGCTGAGCCATGTCATCATCGGTCAGACCGAGTTCCTTGACATCCATCGTTGTATCGGAATCAACATACTTAAGAGCATAGTCAGCCTCGACAAGGAAGATATCGATCTTCTCTTCGTCGTCGACATCAGCCTGCTTCAGAAGAGCTTCATCGAGCTTATCCTGATAGTTGTTGCCTTCGTTCGGGTTGATCGTCCACTTGACAACTGTGCCGTCGTTCAGGGTTGTCGTTGACTTGTCATCAGCAACTTCCTTGACTTCCGGATAGTAGTCATTGAAGCGGCTCTGGAATTCGTCGTTCCAGCACCAGATATTGAGTGTCTTTCCACCTTTGCCGCCTTCGGCGCCGCCGTCAGCACTGTCGCTGCTTCCGCTGCCGCCGCAGCCGGCCATTGTGAATACCATGGCAAGAGCAAGGACAAGTACTAAACCAGCCTTCAAATACTTCTTCATCTTTTTTCCTCCTTTTGGTTGCGGATCCGGGTCAACTCCTGACGGATCCGGGGCTCATAATACTGCATCCTGTAAGCAGTTTTCCGGAAACACTGATAGTCTCGGCCTGAACATCTTCCCCATTCTCGATGGTCCCGATCAGCTTCTGAACCGATCGCCTTCCGATCTCTTCCGTGTTCTGTCTCCAGGTGGCGAGATGCGGTTCGACGACCTCTGAGAGGTTGATCCCATCGTATCCTGTGACGCTGACGTCCTCCGGAATCGAAAGGCCCTGAGATCTGATCTCTGCCATTCCGCCCAGATAGGAGAAATCGTCAGGATACATGATGGCGGTCGGAGGCTCTTTCATTGAAAGCAGCTCGGCAGTTGCCTGCTTCGACAGCTCCGGTTCGTGGTAACGGCCCTGCTTGATGTATTCCTTGCTTTCAGGAATATGATGTTCATGCATGGCCTTGTGGAACCCGTTGAGCCTCTTCTCGGTGACCTGCGAGCGCTCGCCGTAGATAAACGCGATCTTTGAATGTCCTTCTTCGATCAGCTTTGAGGTCAGCTCGTAAGAACCTTCCTCGTTGTCCGAAAGAACACAGCTGGTGCCGTCGAGTTGATAGTCGATCGTAACGACCGGGATCTCGCTCTCGACGAGCTCCTTGACCGCATCGCTCTCAAAGTTAACGCAGGCGATCACCACTCCGTCACAGCGGCGGGATCTGCAGTGCTCGAGGAAGGATACCTCTCGTCCGCCAAGTGACTGGCAGATGAATGTGATATCGTATCCTGAAGCCTCCGCTTCCTCCTTGACGCTGTTCAGGATCAGGGAAAAGTATTCATGTGTCAGGCCGCAGTTTGATTCGTCTACGAACAGGACGCCGATGTTATGGGACATGTTCGTCTTCAGCAGCCTGGCGGCGGCATTCGGCAGGTAATGCATCTCCCTTGCAGTGCGCCGAATCAGTTCAACAGTCTCTTCGCTGACATCTGTATATCCGTTGAGAGCTTTTGAAACTGTCGCCGGTGAGAAGCCGCATTTTTTGGATATATCTTTGATTGTTGTCATGATGCTCCTTTCAATGCGGGTCTCAGACTGTTTACGAATACGTTTTCGTAAACTCATTGTAATACCGCTTTTTCAGATAGTCAATACTTTTTTAAAACGTTTTCGGAAAAATTTTCGGAAAAGTTTCGGAAAGGGTTATAGATATATAATAATGTAATGATTCTGATCCTCTGTCGGTCCGCAAACTGTCCGAACGGACCGTTCAATAAAAAGAACTACCAAATTCCGTCAAACTTATTATTTACATCAGATCAGATTATGTTTATAATGAATTCAACATTTACGAAAACGTATTCGTAAATATTCCGCACATTCGTTTTCGTACTCTTTTATACAGCATGATTTCACATGCCCTCACGCAGTCAATTCATGTTCACAGAACCTGTTACCGTCAAATAATATAAAGGAGTCTCCCATGAAATACGGATATTTCGATGATGAACGCAAAGAATATGTCATTACAGACCCTAGGACTCCCCTCCCCTGGATCAATTACCTGGGATCGGATGATTTTTTCAGATTGATCTCCGGGACCGCAGGAGGTTACTGCTTCTATAAAGATGCAAGCCTGATGCGTATTACCCGCTACCGCTACAACAGTGACCGTCCCGACTCAAACGGACATTACTTCTATATTAAGGACGGCGCCAAGATCTGGAATCCGGGCTGGCAGCCGACACAGACAGGGCTGGCCGACTACACTTGCCGTCACGGTCTCGGTTACACCGTGATTGAAGGCAGGCGCAACGGTATCTGCGCAAAGCAGGAAGTCTTTGTCCCGCGCGGTGAGACCTGTGAAGTGACACGCATCACGTTGACAAATGAGAGTTATAAAGAAAGAAGCATCGAATTGTTCAGCTATGTCGAATTCTGTTTCTGGAATGCGCTCGACGATATGTCCAACTTCCAGCGCAATTACTCTGTCGGTGAAGTTGAAGTCTGCGGCAGCGACATTTACCACAAGACTGAATTCCGTGAAAGGCGCAATCACTATGCGGTCTTTTCGGTCAACAAACCGGTCGCGGGATTTGACACTGACAGATCAGCGTTCCTCGGTGCTTACAGCGGCCCTTCCAGACCCGAAGCCGTCGTCACCGGAAAGAGCAAGAACAGTATCGCGCACGGCTGGGCTCCGATCGGAAGCCACCATCTGACCTGTGATTTAAAGCCCGGCGAATCCGAAAGTTTTATCTTCGTTCTCGCCTATTGTGAGACAGGCAAAGACGATAAATTCGAAGCCCCCGGCATCATCAATAAGAAACCGGCTCAGGAGATCCTTGAAAAGTTCAGAACCGATGCCCAGGTGGATGTGGCTCTGATCAGACTCCGCGAGTACTGGAAAGATCTCCTCTCCGGCTTTAAGGTCTCCGGTTCCGATCCGGTCCTTGACAGAACTTTGAATATCTGGAATCAGTATCAGTGCATGGTGACGTTCAACATGAGCCGTTCAGCCAGCTATTACGAGAGCGGACTCGGGCGCGGCATGGGATTCAGAGACTCATGTCAGGACATCCTCGGATTTGTCCATATGATTCCGGAAAAAGCGCGCGAAAGAATCATCGATATCGCGAACACCCAGTTTGAGGACGGCAGTGCCTATCACCAGTATCAGCCGCTGACAAAGCGCGGCAACCTCGGCGTCGGCAGCGGATTCAACGACGATCCTCTCTGGCTGATCGCGGCTGCGTCAGCCTACTTAAGAGAGACCGGTGACACAACGATCCTCGGTGAAATGTGCGACTTTGACAACAACCATGACTGCGCGGCACCGTTGCTTGAGCATTTGAGGAGGAGTTTTAACTATACAGCGACACATCTCGGACCGCACGGTCTGCCGCTGATCGGAAGAGCCGACTGGAACGACTGTCTGAATCTGAACTGCTTTTCCGAAGAACCCGGTGAAAGTTTCCAGACGACCGGCCCAAGCGAAGGACCTGTCGCGGAAAGTGTCTTCATCGGCGGCATGTTCGTCAAATACGGCCGCGAATTCGCTGAGATCCTCCGGGCGATCGGTCTCGGCGATGAAGCCGCTTCGGTCGAAGAGACTGTTGCGGAGGTCGAGCAGGCAGTGCTGACGGCAGGCTGGGACGGCGAATGGTTTATCAGGGCCTACGATGCATTCGGCGATCCGGTCGGAAGTCATGCCTGTGACGAAGGCAGGATCTATATCGAACCGCAGGGCATGTGCGTGATGGCCGGGATCGGAGCCGACAACGGGTACGCTGACAAAGCGCTTGAAAGCGCCGGCCGGTATCTTGAATGCGATTACGGTCTCGTTCTCTTAAACCCGCCGTACACCGCCTACCGCAAAGAGCTTGGCGAGATCACATCCTACCCGCCCGGATACAAGGAGAATGCCGGCGTCTTCTGCCACAACAACCCGTGGATCATCATTGCCGAGACGATGCGCGGACACGGAGCCAGAGCATTCGATCTGTTCAAAAAGATCTGTCCGCAGTACCTTGAGGAGATCAGTGAGATCCACAAGACCGAACCGTACGTTTACTGTCAGATGGTCTCCGGCAAAGACGCGGCGGTCAAAGGCGAGGGCAAGAACAGCTGGCTGACCGGTTCAGCCTCATGGGGATTCACCGCGCTGAGCCAGTATATCATCGGCATCCGTCCCGAGATGAACGGGCTTCGGATCGATCCGTGCCTGCCGCCTTCATGCAAGGGTTTTCAGGCAAAACGCCGTTTCAGAGGCTGCGACTTCGATATCACGGTTGACAGTCCCGACGGTGTCGAAAAAGGTGTCTGCTCCGTCACGGTCGACGGCAAAGCAATCGACGGCAATCTGATTCCTGTTCCCGAAGAGGGTGCAACCCTGTCCGTACATGTTATAATGGGGTAAACGGACAGGAGGAATCAATTATGCATTTTCCGAAAGATTTTGTCTGGGGCACAGCGAGTGCCTCGTATCAGATCGAAGGCGGCACCTGTGAAGATGATAAGGGGCCTTCGATCTGGGATACATTTACCCATACTCCCGGAAAGATCGCCGACGGCTGTAACGGTGATACGGCCTGCGATGCCTACCATCGGTTCGAAGAAGACCTCGACTTGATGAAGGAGCTCGGTATCCCGAACTACCGCTTCAGTATCAGCTGGCCCCGTGTGATCCCGGACGGATACGGCACTGTGTCAGAGAAAGGACTTGCGTACTACGACAAAGTCATCGACGGCTGTCTCGCGCGGGGCATCACGCCGTGGATCACTCTCTACCACTGGGATCTTCCGCAGGCGCTGCAGGATCAAGGTGGTTGGGAGAATCGCCGAACAGCCGAATTCTTCCGCGATTATGTCGCGGTCGTCACTAAGCATTTCGGGACGAAGGTCAACCGCTATATCACATTAAACGAGCCGCAGATCAGTATCGGTGTCGGTTACTGCGACGGCACACATGCGCCCGGACTCACGCTGGAGCCCGAAGCTCAGTTCAATGCCTGGCACAATATGATGCTCGCGCACGGAATGGCTGTGCAGACGATCAGAGCAAATGCTCCTCATGCGCAGGTCGGCGTTGCCTCATGCGGTACGGTTGCCTGTGTTCCCGGTCATCCGGAGGAAACTCCGCAGGAAGTGGCCGACTATGCATTCAGTTCTCATGATGAAGACGGTAAGCCGCACCACTTCTACGGCAATCACTGGTTCCTCGATCCGGCAGTCAAAGGTGCTTATCCCGCCGATCAGACATCTCCATGGTATGAATACTCGCAAAATGCCCCTATTGAAGATCTCAGTACAATCTGTCAGCCGTTGGATTTTATCGGACTGAACATTTACCACGGTGCGGTACTTGATCCCGACAACGGATACGAGCCAGTTCCGCGTTATCCGGGGCAGGTCCGGACTGCCTTCGGATGGCCGATCACACCGGAAGCCCTCTACTGGGGGCCGCGCCTGATTCATGAGCGTTACGGTCTCCCGGTCATGATCACCGAGAATGGCCGCAGCTGCAACGATCAGGTATTCCTGGACGGCAAGGTGCACGATCCGGACCGGATCGACTATCTGCAGAGATATCTGACCGAGCTTTCGCAGGCACGCGAGGACGGGATCCCTGTGCTGGGTTATTTCCACTGGTCGCTGACCGATAACTTTGAATGGGCTGAAGGGTTCAATCAGCGATTCGGCCTGATTTATATCGACTATCGTACATGTAAGCGAATCCCTAAAGACAGTGCATACTGGTACTCTGATCTGATTAGGAAAAACTGAGGATGAAACAAAAAAACAATCTGAAACTGATTGAAAAAATCATGTTCCGCCTGCTGCCGCTCCAGATCCTTCTGGCAGTCATCCCGGCAGTCAACGGAATCGTCTCGGGTCTGTTCGCGAGCAATTTCATCGGAGAAGACGCGATGAGCGTGGTCGCACTGTATGCTCCGGTCACACAGCTTCTCAGCGCGGTCAATCTGATGCTGATGGGCGGATCACAGATCCTCTGCGGCCAGTTTATGGGGCGCAATCAAAAAGACCGCGCGAGCAGTCTCTTCTCTCTTAATATGATCATCTCAACGATCATTGCATGCGTGATCATGGTGATCCTTCTCAGTTCCTGGACCTTTGATCTGACGCGGTTTATTGTGAAAGATGCTCAGATCCGCTTGTTGTTTAACCGATATATTGCCGGTCAGGCCGTCGGTATCATTCCGCTGATGCTCGGTCAGCAAATGTCAGCCTTCCTTTCACTTGAGAACCGTATGCGCAGGACAACGGCAGCGTCAGTCGCTTTTATCGTGGTCAACTTTATCCTCGACTATCTGTTCATTGTCGTCATGCATTATGGCGTATTCGGTCTGGCTCTTGCCTCTTCGCTTGGCTACTGGGTATTCTTCCTGATCCAGTTTTTCGGCTTTGCCGGAGGGAAAGGATTCCTGCGGTTCAGTCTGCGGAAATGTCATTTCAGAGATTTTGAACAGATCCTCAAAATCGGTCTTCCGGGTTCTCTCTCTCAGGGATATCAGACAGTCAGAAGACTGATCGTCAACAGTCTTGTGCTCACATTTGTCGGCAGCGTGGGACTTTCAGCCTTCGCTGCTTCAGACATGCTTTTCGGTGTTGTCTGGGCGGTTCCGAACGGGATGCTCGCGGTATCGCGGATGATGATGAGTATCAGTATCGGTGAGGAGGACAGACAGAGTCTGGCTGATGTGATGCGAGTAATGTTCCGGCGGTTTGTGCCGATCATGGCCGCAATCTCAGTGCTCATTTCTGTCTTTGCCGTCCCGTTGACCAGGATGTTCTATCAGGATCCGTCAGCGCCTGTCTTTGAGATGGCGGTCTGGGGTTTCAGGATCCTTCCGTTCTGTATGCCGCTTTCCATGATCATGATGCACTTTGTCTGCTTCGGTCAGGAGGCGAACAAGCAGATTCTTGTTCATACTCTCTCGGTTGCGGACGGTGTGCTGGACGTTGCCGGGTTCTCCGCACTGCTGGTTCCGTTTGTCGGCATTCGAGGAGTCTTCGAGGCCAATATTCTGAACGGCATCGTGACGACTCTGATCATCCTGTTCTATTCATTGATCAAAAACGGTTATTTCCCGCGCAATATGGAGGAGCTGATGGTCATCCCGAAGACATTCGGTGTTCCTGCCGGGCAGCGGATGGATCTGTCGCTAAAGACAATGGACGAGGTCATATCAGTTTCGGAGGCAGTACAGGTCTTCTGTGAGAATCAGGACATCGAACACCGGCGCGCGATGCTTGCAGGACTGTGCATGGAGGAAATGGCAGGCAACGTGATCAGCCACGGTTTCACAAAGGACAACAAAAAACACACTGTCGATGTGCGTGTCGTGCGCAAAAACAACGATGTGATCATGCGTATCAAAGATGACTGTGTGTATTTCGATCCGATCGAACGCCTCAAATCTTTCGATCCCGATGACCCATGCAGAAATGTCGGCATACAGCTTGTCACCTCGATCGCCAAGGATGTCTCATATCAGAGCATCCTCGGTCTGAATGTCCTGACGATCAAGCTCTGAAATCAATCAAGTACAGAGAAAAGGAGCAGCGAACTTTATCGCTGCTCCTTTTTAGTGAATCATTTTGCTTCATACAGTTCCGGCTTACTTGGCTGCCCGGAAAGCAATGCCCTCCTGTCTCCATCCGTAATCCGGAAGCGTATCGTACTCTTTCTTACTCTTCGTGAAATGGTGTGATCCGCGTACGAAGCTCTTATTGTACAGACGGTAGATCGGAATATCGCCTCCCGAGTAGAATAACGGTTTGGCGTTGTTGTCGTACACCCATCCGTACTGCGTTGTCAGAACTTCCGTCTCATGGAGATCGGATGTGTAGTGATGATCACCGGTCTTCTTGTTGAACAGACGGTAGACACCCTTCACGGTCGCGTCTCCGCCCCATGTTGCGGTTTCGCCGCCGGCCTTGTCTGGCTTCGGAGCATACCAGGCAATGCCTTCCTGCTTCCAGCCGTAGCCGGTACCCGGCAGGGTATCGTACTCTTTCTTGCTGGCTGTCCACAGGTGTTCCTTCGTATTCGGGTTATACAAGCGATAGATTGTCACAACTTCAAGCTTCGGAACAGCCGTTGTCGCTGTCTGAGTTTCGAATGCTTCGTTCTCAAACTCAGCGGTATAGGTCTTCTCTCCTTCTGCATTGATCGTTGCCTTCTTTGTCACTTTCGAAGTGGTCTTGACTGTCTCGGTTTCCTTATGCTTGTCATCGCGGCCGCAGACGCGTGTCGCGGTGACTTTGCTGTTGTCTGTTGTCCACTCATAGACCGGTGCACCCCAGTCATGGCCGAGAGCATCAATATTTTCAACCGTCTTGCTCTGTACTGCAAATGCAGGATTGCTGAACTCAGCCGTGTAGGTCGTTTCACCCTTGGTATCACAGGTCGGATCTTTAGTGATCGCTGAAGTTGTATTGACAATCTCAGCCTCCACATGTGTCGGATCATTTGCACAAATGCGGATCGCCGTCACTTTGCTGTTGTCCTCTGTCCATGCATAAGACGGTGTGCCCCAGTCGTGTCCGAGTGCATCAATGTCCTCGAGTGTCTTGGACTGTGTCTCAAATGCCTCGTTGCTGAACTCAGCCGTGTAGGTCGTCTTGCCCTTCTCCTCGCAGGTTGCCGGTTTCGTGACTTCAGAAGTCACATCGGCTGTCTCGGCCTCTGTGTGGCTCGGGTCATTAGCACAGACACGGGTCGCCGTTACTGTCTTGTTATCGTCAGACCACTCATAGGACGGCGTGCCGTATGCATGACCGGTCTTTGCGACAACGATGTCTTCCGTATTGTACTCAGTCGCATCCGGCTGATCAGAGGAGAACATCTTGCCACACGGATAGTCTCCCTGATCGCAGATCCAGTATTCGATATTTCCGTCCTCTTCACAAGTCGCCGCGACTTCCGGTACATGGGTCAGACCGTGGACATGATCGGTCCTCGGGATCACACGCTCCTCAACATGAGCAGGATCATTCTGACAGACACGTCTCTCGAGACCCTCGTTCTGCTCGTCTGCCGGAGTTACTGTCTCCCACTCACCCCAGTCGTGTCCTGTGGCAGCTACTGTCACTGTCTTGGTCTGTGGCTCAAAGCCGGCATTCTCAAAGGTCGCCGTGTACCTGGTCTCGCCTGCTCCTTCACAGGTCGGTGCTGTGACGACTTCTTCTTCAGTATCAGCATCTTCAGTTTCAGTGTGGCTTGCATCATTTGCACAGACGCGGGTCGCCGTGACTGAGCTGTTGTCCTCTGCCCACTCATATGTTGGTGTGCCCCAGTTATGACCTAGTGCATTGATATCAGCAACGGTCTTTGTCTGCTTTTCAAATGCCTCGTTGGTGAAGGTTGCCGTATAGGTCGTCTCGCCCTTTGTCTCGCATGTCGCGGGCTTTGTGATCTCGGAAGAAGCTGTCACTGTCTGGGTCTCCTTATGATCCCTATCGCGCCTGCAGATATGTGCTGCGGTCACAGTTGTATTGTCTTCTGACCACTCGTATGTCGGATCAGCCCAGTCGTGGCCGAGTGCGGCAACATCTCCAAGTGTCTTGGTCTGTGTCGCAAATGCTTCATTCTCAAAGGTCGCCGTGTAGGTCGTCTCACCCTTCGCCTCGCAGGTTGCCTGTTTCGTGACTTCAGATGTCACATCGGCTGTCTCGGTCTCTACGTGACTCGAATCGTTAGCGCAAATACGAGTCGCCGTTACTTTGCTGTTGTCCTCTGTCCACTCATATGTTGGAGTACCCCAGTCGTGGCCGAGTGGATCAATGTCCACCTTCTTGCTGGCTGTGTACTCATCTTCTCCGAATGTGACTGAAGCGGTATAGACAGCCTTACCTGC
>CACYEU010000208.1 GCA_902773445.1 uncultured Lachnospiraceae bacterium
AGAAAACACGCTGGAGAAGACAAATGATTCCGCCTACTTCGGCTATCAGAAAGATTCATTTATCGTTGAGACAAGTGTGCCGAGATTTGGCTCCGGCGAAGCCAAGGGCATCATTGAAGAGTCTGTCCGCGGAAAAGACCTGTATCTGATGGTCGATGTCTGCAATTACAGCGAAACCTACTCAATGACCGGCAATATCAACCACTTGTCTCCGGATGATCATTTTCAGAATCTGAAACGCGTGATCGCGGCGATCGCCGGCAAAGCCCGCCGGATCAATGTCATCATGCCGTTTCTCTATGAGAGCCGCCAGCACAAGAGGGAAGGGCGCGAGTCGCTCGACTGCGCGATGGCATTGCAGGAGCTCGTCAAGATGGGCGTTGAGAATATTATCACATTTGACGCCCATGACCCCCGTGTCCAGAACGCGGTCCCGCTTTCGGGATTTGAGACGATCATGCCGACCTATCAGTTTATCAAGGCACTGCTCGACAATGTCGATGATCTGATCATCGATGCCGACCATATGATGGCGATCAGCCCTGACGAAGGCGCGACCAGACGTGCAATCGATCTGGCCAATATCCTCGGGCTGGACATGGGAATGTTCTATAAGAGACGCGACTATACGCGCGTTGTCGACGGCCGCAATCCGATCGTCGCGCACGAATTCCTCGGGACAAATGTCGAAGGAAAAGACGTCATCATCATCGATGACATGATCTCCTCCGGCGAGAGCATGCTTGATGTCGCTTCACAGCTTAAACGGCGCCAGGCAAAGAGGATCTTTGCGTTCTCGACATTCGGTCTGTTCACCAAAGGGTTGGAAATATTCGACAAGGCTTATAAAGACGGTCTGATCAACGGCATCTTCACAACGAACCTGATCTACCAGTCACCGGAACTCTTAAAGCGCGAATGGTATCACTCCTGTGAAATGAGCAAGTATATCGCGCTGATCATCGATACGCTCAATCACGACGGTTCACTCTCCGAGATCATCTCGCCGGTCGGCCGTATGCAGGATGCGATCGAGCGTTACTGCGAGGACGAGCCGAAAAAATAAAACAGACTGATTCTTTATCTGCAAAGGATCAAAGCAAACCGAATAAAAAGCCGGACAGGATCTGCTCCTGTCCGGCTTCTTCGTTTTTAGTATGATCTGTTCTTGTTTGCCGGTTCAGATCACTTTGTTCTGGTCGCCTTCATCGCGACGCCTTCCTGCTTCCATCCGTAGCTCGGAAGAGTGTTGTACTCTTTCTTATTGGTCGTCAGGTGATGTGAACCAACCTTTAAACTCTTATTGTACAGGCGATAGACATCGACCTTTCCTCCGGAATAGAAGACCGGTTTGCTGTTGTTATCATACTTCCAGCCGTAACTGCCAGTCAGCACCTTGGCCTCGTTAGCGCTGCAGGTATAGTGATGGTCTGTCGTCTTCGGATTGTACAGACGATAGACAGCCTGTCCTTTCTTCGGCGCATACCAGCCGACGCCTTCCTGCTTCCATCCGTATTTCGGAAGCACATCGTACTCTTTCTTTGCGGAAGTGTACAAATGCTCCTTGGTCTTCGGATTGTACAGACGGTAGATCGGCTGATCTGCAGGCGCAAGCGGCGGGATATCTTCAACCTTCGTTTCTCCGCAGACTGTGCAGGTAAATGTCTTTTCACCCTTCGCTGTCTCAGTCGGCTCTTTTGTCACTACACCTTCATCCCACTGATGGCCTTTCGCCTTGATGACCCAGCTGTCTTTGTCGATCTCGGTCTCGCCTGCTTCGTCGGAGAAGTACTTTCCGCACTTGCCACAGGTCCAGTACTCGCTGTTGCCATCCTCAGTACAGGTCACATCCTTGGCTTCAGTCTTCTCAAGTTCGTGACCGGTCGCTTCGATGACCCAGCTGTCCTCATCGATCTCGGTCTCGCCTGCTTCGTCGGAGAAGTACTTGCCGCACTTACTGCAGGTCCAGTACTCGCTGTTGCCGTCTTCGGTGCAGGTCGCTTCCTTTGCTTCAGTCTTCTCAAGCTCGTGACCGGCCGGAATTACCCAGCTGTCTTCTTCAATCTCGGTCTCGCCTGCTTCATCAGAGAAGTACTTGCCGCATCTGCCGCAGGTCCAGTACTCGCTGTTACCATCCTCGGTGCAGGTCGCATCCTTGGCGTCAGTCTTCGTCAGGTCATGGCCGAGAGCGGGAACTACCTGCTGTGCCACGATCACTGTACCGCAGACTGAGCAATGGCTGCCGCCTGTCAGTCCCGGCTCGGTACAGGTCGCCGGAACTGCCGGGTCATTTACGATCGTATGCTCCAGTTTCGGGATCACCCAACTGTCTTCGTCGATCTCATTGATACCTTCCGCATCGGCGAAATACTTGCCGCATTC
>CACYEU010000209.1 GCA_902773445.1 uncultured Lachnospiraceae bacterium
AAAATGTCCATGATGTCGGAGCTCACATTGTGGATGACCATGCGGCCCTGGCGGTTCATGACCTTTTGGGTCGAGAGCAGCACGCGCAGACCCGCCGAGGAAATGTACTCGAGATTCGTGAAATCGAGTGTCAGATTGTCGATCCCGTCAAGCGAATTCTTGAGTTCCGCCTCGAGTTCCGGCGCTGTCGTCGTATCGAGTCTTCCGTCAAGCGCCAGTGTCATCGCACTACCCTGAACTTCTTTGTTGATCGTCATGATATTCCTCCTTTTAATCTTTTGCTTCAACGATCAGCAGCACTCCGCTGCCAAACGTAATCACCACATCCTGATCGATCATCCTGTTGCTGACTCCGAGGCTGCTGTCCCCTGTCAGCACTGCGTGATCAAGACAATACTCAGCTCCTTTTATGCTCAGATCCGTGACCTCTCCTCCGAGCGCGAACAGCGAAAAATAATCACCGTATGCCTGCCCTTTAGAAAGTATCACCGCAGTTTGCTCTTTTGCTGGGTCCGCACAGACGGCTCTCACACGGTTGTTCGGATCGGCCATATAGACTGTACGGCCCGCGCGGGCAGCCTGAACCATCATCGTGATGTTAGCCAACGTGTGATCGATCCTGGATCCGCTCATACCGATCATCACGATCGGATCACAGCCGGCCTCGAGCGCAACGTGAAGCGCTTCCTCAGAGTCAGTCACATCCTTGTGAACCGGGAGCGGATGTTTGAGCGTCTGCTCTTTGTCCATATAGTAGCTGACCATTTCCTCGTCGGCGCTGTCGTAATCGCCGATAAACAGGTCAGGACACTTCCGCCCGTTCTCATAGAAATATGAAATACCGCTGTCGCAGGCGATCGTCATCGGCGAATCGATTCCGGCCGCATAGGCGCTTGCCCAGTCATCGTCGAGCCAACCTCCGCCTACGATCAGACACGCTCCGGCGCTGATTGTCATATCATCATACATCGGCATGCTTTCGTATAACATCCATAAAGGCAGCGGCATTGGCCTTAACATCACCTTTGAAAACGGCCGAACCCGCAACGATCACATTGATGCCGGCCTCAAGCACATTGTCCAGATTATCGATCTTGACGCCGCCGTCAAATTCGAGATCACAGTCCAGATGATGACTGTCGATATAATCGCGGACTCTCTTCGCTTTTTCAAGTGTTCCGTCGATCATTCCCTGCCCGCCGAATCCGGGCTGAACGCCCATGATCAAAGCGAGTTCAAGGTCCTCGATAAACGGATACAGTTCTTCCTCACTTGTCTTCGGATTGATCACCAGACCGGCCTGTTTTCCGGCTGCATGGATCGCCCCGATCGTGGTCTCGATATCCTGCGCGTCCTGACATGCCTCGACATGGAATGTGATCAGATCGGCCCCTGCGTCGGCGAAATCATCGACATAGCGGATCGGCTCTGTGATCATCAGGTGCACATCCATAAACATATCAGTAAACGGACGCAGGCTCTTGAGTACCGGTATTCCGAAGGAGATGTTCGGCACAAAGATTCCGTCCATGACATCAAAATGAAGATCGGTCGCGCCTGCCGCTTCGATTTGCCGGATTCCTTCGCCCAGATTTGCAAAGTCGCCTGAAAGAATCGACGGTGCCAAACGGTATTTCATCTGTATTTCCTCCTGTCCAACTCTTCTAGTTCACGGTAGAGCTCACAGTATGTGTGATAGCGGTCGGCATTGATCCTGCCGTCAGCGACAGCCTGTTTGACCGCGCAATCCGGTTCCGACATGTGACGACACTCCGCAAAACGGCATTCCCCCTCATACGGTGCAAACTCCGGATAACAATACTTCAGATCTTCTTTATCGATTCCCGTCATCTGAAGCGATGAAAAACCGGGTGTATCGATCACATAACCTCCGTGTCCGACGCCGATCAGTTCGGCCCGTCTGGTCGTATGACGACCTCTCTTAAGCTTATGGCTGATCGTGCCGGTCTCCATCTCGACTTCCGACTGGAGACGGTTGACAAGCGATGATTTGCCCACACCGGACGGTCCGGCCAGGACCGTTACCTTATGATCCAGGCGCTTCATGACCTCGTCAACGCCTTCGCCGGTCTCATTGCAGATGACCAGTGTTTCACATCCGCTGCCCGCATAGATCTCTTTAAGGCTCTCCGCAGCTTCTCCGGTCGGATCCAGATCCTGCTTGTTAAAGCAGATGATCACCGGAATGCCGAGCTGTTTCATATTGATCAGAAACCGGTCAAGCAGTCTCAGATGCGGATCAGGCTGATGGATCGCAAAGACAACAAGCCCCTGGTCGACGTTCGCGACAGCCGGTCTCATCAGTTCATTCATGCGTGGAAGGATCTCGATGATATTTCCTTCCATGTCCTTGGGATCTGTGATCGTAAACCTGACTCTGTCACCGACAAGCGGTGTGATCTTCTTCTGTCTGAAAATCCCTTTTGCTTTACAGGCATACAGTTCGCTGAAAAAGCCGGATTCTGCTTGAACATAGTAGAATCCGGCAATTCCTCTAATGATACGTCCTGTTAGTTCGGCATTACCGTGCATTCAGTCGCGTCCTAGTTTCCTGTGTTATTCGTATTACCCCCGGCGCCGCTGTCCTGCTGATCCGGCTTGTTCGGACCTGCGCTCAGGTAATAGGAAATCGTCGTGCCCGGCGCAACCGACTGTCCGGCTGCAGGATTCTGAGAAACGACTGTATCGCGCTCCTGGCTGCTCGGTGTATAACCGAGGAAATTACCTTTGAGTCCTGCCGTGGTCAGCGCGGTGATCGCTGCAGCCTCTGTGCTTCCTGTAAGGCTCGGCACGCTGACATTCTGCGCGCCCTTGCTGACGACATACGAGACAACACTGCCCGGATTAACTTTAGCGCCGCTTCCCGGATTCTGAGAGATAACAACGCCTGCGGCAACCGTATCGCTGTAAGCGCTTGTCACGGCTGCAGTCAGTCCGGCATTCGTCAATGCTGCGTCTGCCGCGTCTGTGGTCAGTCCGACAAGATTCGGAACGATCACGCCTTCAGTGCCTTTACTGACTCGGACTGTCACCTTCGTGTCTGCCGGCACGCTCGTTCCGCTCGCCGGATTGGTCGCGATAACATAACCTTCCTCGACCTCGGAACTGTATTCATAGTCGGAATCCGTCTTCTTAAAGCCGGCTTCCTTCAGCTTCTTTCTGGCTTCGTCCTCGGTCATTCCCGAGACGTCGGGAATCATGATCTCTTCATCCTCGCCTGAGCAGACAATGACCTGGATCGTTGTTCCGCGCGGAACCTTGGTCCCCGCTGAAGTCTTCTGCTTCATAACGACACCCTTGTCGTATTTGTCAGAGTCTTCCTCAGCGACGATCTTCAGCTTAAGGCCTTTCTTCTTTAACGCAGTCTCGGCTTCTTTCTTTGTCATGCCGACAAGATCAGGAACCTTGACTGTTTCACTCTGCTCGGTCTTTTTGCCGCTTCCCGCAAACTTGAACAGACCGGTCGCGCTGCCGATCGCAAAGATCGCAATCGCGGCAATGATCGCAATGATCACCCCGAGAAGCACTTTGTTCGTACTCTTGATACCGCTGTCGATCTCATCTCCGTCATCGGGATCAGGCGGCAGTTCATCGGTATCGTCATCAAAACGCCTGCTCTGTGTGTAGTGGCGCTCTTCTTCTTCCATCGCGGCGACTTCCTGCGTCGACATGACAGCGTAGACGCCGCCGGCTCCCGGCGCGAATCTGACGAAATCGCCCTCGGGATCAAGCAGGCAGTGCTTCAGGTCAAGCAGCATCTCATCCATATCCTGATAACGGAAATCAGGATTCTTCTGTGTCGCCTTCAAAATGATCTGGTTCAGGCTGTTCGGAATATCAACATATGCCGACGGCGGTACGATATCCTCACGGATATGCTTAAGTGCTACCGTCACAACGCTGTCGCCGTCAAACGGTACATGACCCGTGACCATCTCGTACATCGCGATACCCATTGAGTAAATATCGCTGCGGCGGTCGCTCATGCCGCGCCGCGCCTGCTCGGGAGCTGTATAGTGGACAGAGCCCATCATCGCAGTCGTTGTCGTCTGTGATGTCGTTGCGCGCGCGATACCGAAGTCGGTCACCTTGACTTTGCCGTCCCGCGAAATGATGATATTCTGCGGTTTGATATCACGATGGATAATATTCTTCTGGTGTGCCGCCTGAATGCCTGAGCATACCTGGATGCTGACACTGACAGCCTCTTTCCAGGACAGACGTCCTTTCTTGACGATATAGTCTTTGAGTGTAATGCCGTCGACAAGCTCCATGACCATATACCACAGACCCTTGTACATGCCGACATCATAGACATTGACCACATTCGGGTGCATCAGTCCGGCCGCTGCGCGTGCCTCCGACTGGAATTTCTCAACAAAGCTTCTGTCTTCGCGGTACTCCTTCTTAAGGACTTTGACCGCGACGGGACGGTTCAGTTTGTGGTCCGTCGCTCTGTAGACATCCGCCATCCCCCCTCGGCCGATGCGCTCCAAGATCTCATAGCGATTATTAAGCCTTACTCCGCTGCGAATCATACGTTCTTCTCCTCGTCAATGCACGGTTCGGCTAATACGATTCCGATATTATCCTTACCGCCATTTTCATTTGCCTGATTAATCAGTCTTGCGACCGCCTCAGGCAAGTCCCTGCTCCCCTTGATGATCCTGTAAATATCATCATCTTCAATCATGTTGCTCAGACCGTCTGTGCACATCAGCACAATATCGCCCGGAACAACACGATACTCAAAAAAGTCCATCTCTACATCATCCTTTGCGCCGATCGCGCGTGTGATGATATTCTTGTCCGGATGGTGCTTTGCTTCGTCTTCCTTGATGCCGCCGAGCCGGACCATCTCCTCGACAAGAGAATGATCCTTGGACAGCTGCTTGATCTCATCACCGATCAGATACAGGCGGCTGTCGCCGACATTTGCAAAATAAAGTGTATGCTCGATCACGGTCGCGACGACAAGCGTCGTGCCCATACCTTCGAGATTGACATCACTGGCGGCCTTTTCAATGATCCTTTCATTGGCCAGCTTGATCGCCTCCTCGAACATCGCCTGCGGACCGGTCGTCGTCGTGTTCGTCAGAGAATCGATCACTGTCTCTGTCGCATATTTGGAAGCGTAGTCACCGGCTTTATGGCCGCCCATTCCGTCCGCCACGATCATCAGGTTCGGAACATTGCCGACCGGACGGTCTGTGGCGAAGACGAAGTCCTGGTTGACTTCGCGCTTCCTTCCTATGTCTGTCTGACTGAAATAATGCATATCTCCCCTTTTTATTCTATGCCAACAGCCCGCCGTCTTTTTAACTGACCGCAGGCGCCATCTATATCTGATCCCATTTCTCTTCTTATAGTACCATTTATTCCGTTTTTTTCAAGATTTTTTTGGAAATTCACAACATATTGTTGCGCCGGCCGCCGTATCCTGATTTTGGCTACCATATCTTCCGAATTCCGGCCCGCGTCATTGACCGGAATCAGGTTGACATGGCCCGGATGTGTGCGTACCAGCCTTGTCAGTTCCCGTACATCTTCATCCGTATCGCTGACACCTTCGATCAGGGCGTATTCATAAGTCATACGCCTTCCTGTGGTCTCCCTGTACCGGTCGCAGGCCGCCAGCACCTGATCGAGCGGATAGCGTCCGGACACCGGCATCAGCCTGACCCGTTTCTCCTGTGTTGCAGCATGCAGTGAAAGTGCCAGTGTGATCGGCAGGTTCTCCTGTTCAAGCCTCTCGATCCCGGGAATGATCCCGCATGTCGACACAGTGATATGCCGCATGCTCATATTCTGACCGTCAGGGTCTGCCAGCAGGCGGATGAAACGGATCACCTCATCGACATTCTCAAGAGGTTCTCCCATGCCCATCACAACGACATTTGAGACATGCTCACCGGTGATCCTCTGGATCGCATAGACCTGTGCCAACATTTCACCGCAGGTCAGATCTCTGACCCTGCCGCCGACGGTCGAAGCGCAGAATACGCAGCCCATCGCGCAGCCGACCTGAGAGGAGACACAGACAGAATTGCCGTGCTTATACGGCATAAAAACACTTTCGATTGTCTCGCCGTCCGCCAGTTCGAACAAGAACTTGTTCGTTCCGTCGATCTTCGAACACTGGCGCTCGAGTTCGGTCAGAGGTTTTGGTTCGAAATCGCGCGCGAGCGCTTCTCTGAGTGCTTTCGGAAGATTGGTCATGTCGTCAAATGAATCGACTTGTTTTTCGTGCACCCACGAAAAGATCTGACCGGCCCGGTAAGACGGCTGGCCGCTCTCTTTGACCCACAGGGCGATCTCTTCTTTTGTCTGCGATTGAACCGACGGTTTAGTATTTGTCATGATGCGTTTTTCCGTATGAGCGCGATGAAGAAGCCATCGCTTTGATCAAGCCCCGGCAGCAGCTGTGTGACCCGGCAAATACCGAGTTCCGGATGTCTGTCGAGAATCCACTTCAGATTGTCGTCGTTTTCTGCGCGGTCAGCCGTGCATGTCGAGTAGACAACAAAGCCGCCTTCTTTCGTGTAACGGACCGCGTTTTCCAGGATCGCACGCTGCACCGGAATCAGCGAACCGATATCGGATTCCTTAAGGCGCAGTTTGATGTCCGGCTTGTGCCCGATCACGCCGAGCCCGCTGCAGGGGACGTCGGCGATCACAGCGTCCCATGCCTGCTGCCATGCAGGGTCATACTCTGTCGCGTCGATCACTTTGGTTTTGATATTCGTCAGTTGAAGCCGCTTTGCGTTTTCGCGGATCAGCTCTGTCTTTTTGGCATTCTGATCGCATGCGAGCACACAGCGTTTTGATACGCTGCCTTCCGCACGGCCGCTGTCGTGATCATCTCCGGAAAGCCGCGCGGCAATATGTGTCGCTTTGCCGCCCGGAGCCGCACACAGGTCAAGCACTTTACATGGGAGTGATGAACCGTTATCGATCGGAAGCGACGCGCCGGCCATGATCGATCCGATGTTCTGGATATAAAACCATCCTTCATTATATCCGGGCATATCTGAGATCGAACCTGCCGGTTCAAACAGAACGGCTTCGTCCCTGCAGACGGATGACCGTGAACAGCTGATGCCGGCCGCCTTCCACGCACCGATCAGTTTATCAATTGTGATCCGTGCCGGATTGACGCGCGCCGTCAATCCTCGCTCAGTGTAAAGGCCTTCAAGCATCAGCGCGGTCTTCTCCCGGCTGTAATCATCGATCCAGCGTCTGATGATCCACTGCGGCACCGAATAGTATTTCTCCGCTTTGGCGATCCACTGTTCATCATCGTCCTGCTCGGACGGACAGGAAATGACTGCAGTCTCCTGCCCTCCGGCAAGCTTTCGCATGATCGCGTTGACAAATCCGCTTAGGCCGGCCAGTCCGCGCTTTTTTGCAAGCCTGACCGCTTCGCTGCAGACTGCATGGGCCGGAATTCCGGAGAGATAGAAAAGGCTGTACGCGCCCATGCGCAGAATATTCAGAATGACCGGCTTGATTTTTCTGACCGGCCGGCTGCTGACAGCCCCGATCCGGGCATCGAGCTCGATCTGTCTTTCAAGCGTTCCCTTCGCGAGTCGTGTCAGCAGGCGCCTCTGTTCCTCTGTCCATGAACGGCAGCCGAGGACGTGATCCAGCCCGTCGCTTAGGAACCCGCCCTCTTCATTGACGAAAAGAAGGATGGAAAGCGCACCATCCCTCTCGTTCGCATATTCTTTTTTGCTGATATACGATGTCATTTATAACTCTTCCGGCAGAAATTTCTCTGTCAGCAGCTTCAGGAATTCACAGCTTGTAAATGCCGCAAACTGCTGATACTGATCGGATTTACGCGCGTCGGCGAAATCGCAGACGCTCTTTGCGATGATCGCATAGGGTTTCGGGTCGGAGCAGTGCTTTGCCGCGTATGCGACGCCGTAGCCCTCCATCTCGAGTCCGCGGGTCTCCTGATACTGACTATGGATCTGTTTTTCGAGAATCGACCGGTTCGCGACGACCGTACTTCCGCTGGCCATATGTCCGATATGGATATGGTTCTGATTCTCTTCAGAGCTGATTGCCTGCTTAAAGTACGGAATCAGTTTGTCATCGATCGATACAAACGTCGGCCTTGGCAGAAAGCCTACTTCACCGAAGCGGATGTCAGCCTTCTCGGGACTGACAAATTTGCCGTTCGAGTAATTCCAGACCGCGTCAGCCAGTACCACATCTCCGTACAGCTGATCCTCGACAGCCTCTTCACCTGTGCCTGCCGCAATGCCGGGCATGATCAGATACATCGGGTGGTACCGGTCGATCAGTTTCATCGAGAGAGTTGCCGC
>CACYEU010000210.1 GCA_902773445.1 uncultured Lachnospiraceae bacterium
GCGACAGCTCACGCGCAACCGCACAGCCGACACCGCCGGCGCCGATAATCAGAATATCAGATTGGTTGACAGGATTCCCTTTCATAAAACAGTTGATCAAATCATGAATCAGTCAATTCCGGTCAGTTTCCAGTTGTGATCGCACTCGGGCGTGATCACACCGCCTTTGACATCCGTGATATAATGCCCGATGATCTCACGAATGCCGCCCAGATCACTGCGGACATCCATCGCGATCAGCTCAGGCATATCGTCTTCGTCGTAAATCACACCCGGAGTCAGCAGATGCGAGTTGGCGCGGTAATTGTTGACAGCGATCTCAAACGTGTCGTCATCCGCCACAGGCGTCCCGTCAGGCCAGGCCAGATTCTCGATGCGTTCTCCGGGCTCTTTCGAGACATTGATCTCATAATTGACGCCTCCGAACATATCATAATTGAATCCCTCGACCTCGGGATTTGCTGTAACTTCCTGATCGCCTTTTTTGACTGTGTTAAAGTAACCGGCACACCACTCCATGTATTTTTTCAGCTGCGCACCGGTCATGCGCAATGTATAGATCGTATTGGAGAACTTATAGATCTTGGCAGTATCACACTTAAGGATCGTCCCGGATGTCATATTGGCGTCATCAACGAACAAAGCCGCTCCCGCTGCCTCCGCTCCTGAATAATGCAGCATGGCGGATAAGATCAGATCGATCAGTGCGGTATCCTCCGTCCGTGCCTTCGGAACACCTTTGCCGTCGTAGGCCGGTGCAAGATCACCGCCTTCAAGCCTGCCGATCTCCTGCTCTGCGTTCTCGCGGGCCATCTTATCATATTTGCTCAGCTTTTTGACCAGTTCAGGGTCCGGTTCATAATCGGACATCTCGACGCATTTCGAGCTCTTGTCCACTGCTTTCCATCCGTCTCCGTCCTTCTCGAGCGTCAGATCGATGACCGCCATCGTCTTGGCCATTTCACTGTTCTGTACAACGAGCACACCGTTGACATCTTTGCCACCGACAGCCTGATGCTCATGTGCTGAAAGCATCACATCAAATTCAGGGCAGGCATTCAGGATGTCGGTGACGCCGGAATTCTTCAGACCAAGCTCATTCTCAAATCCCATGTGAAATGCGCCGACCAGCACATCATACTGTCCTTCGATCTTCTTGATGATCTTTCGGGTTTCATCGAGCGGATCTTTGACAGTGCATTTCTCAAGATTGACTTTGTCCCAGGCTGTGATATTGCCGGTCACCATACCGATGACTGCGACACGCACACCATCGACATCAAAGATATGATAACTGTCTGCTACCGGATCACCATTCTCGTCCCAGACATTCCCGCACAGCGCCTCGCATTTTACATCGTTTACGGTCTTGCGCACGACATCCATTCCGTAGTTATATTCATGATTCCCGGTCACCCACGCGTCATAGCCGATCTCATTGATCGCCCGGATCATCGGGTGAACATCGCCGCTCTCAAGAAAGAGATCTGCGGAGTTATCCTGGATCGTGTCGCCGGCATCGATCAGAAGCGTATTGTCATTTCGGTATTCCCTGACAGCGGTTGCGACCTGAGCCATACTTCCGGAAGGATCCTCTTCATTTAACGCATAATCCCAGGGCACAAATTTCCCGTGTGTATCACTCGTCTCGATAATGCGGATCGTCTTCTTTTCCGCATCTGCTTGTTCCTTTGCATCCTTCCTGCCGCATCCCGACAGAAAAAGCAAACCAATCACTAATATGAAAATCCAAAACTCAGCTGTCTTTTTCATCGCTGTTCACCTCTTCTTCAGGTATACTGCTGTATAGATATTATAGCATACAGATATAACGACCGGATAATATCATTTCCTGTTCAGGCCTGCTGCGCGATCGAAGAGTTTTTCTGCCAGCGGCCGCTGAAATAGTATGACCAGGTGATGATCAGACCAAGCGTGAAACCGAAGATACCGTTCCACCAGATGATCGTATATCCGAACAGTGAACTGTAGCGGAACAGATATGTGATGATGACCCGCAGTGTCAAAGCGCTGCCGGCTACGATCATCGGCACCGTACTGTGGTTGGTTCCCTGGAAGACACCGAAAACCGGCACATACATGGACAGTATGACATTGATCAGCGCAATCGCGTGCAGGTGCGGCAGGCAATAAGCCGCGGCCTGTTTGCTGATCCCGAACAGCGTAATGATGCGTCCCGCGAAGATCCAGACCAGCGCTGAGATCGTGACCGTCATGATCAATGAGATCACATAGGTCTGGCGCACGCCGAGGCGGACACGGTCGACCCTGCCTGCTCCGATGTTCTGACCGGTGTATGTCGCCAGTGTCGTCTGAAATGCGGTGCACGGCAGATTGAGATACATCTCGATCCGCTGTCCGACCGTGAATGACGCGGTCATCGACTGACCGAAACCATTGACTGCGCGCTGAATAAATGTGAATCCGATCGACAGCAGCATCATCTGCAGCGTGATCGGAAAACCGACCTGCACGATCTTGACGGCCAGTGAACTGTTCCACTTGAAGTCAGACAGTTTAAACCGAAAGACCGAATACTTCTTTGACATGTAAATGTATGCCGCGATAAATGAGACCATCTGAGAGATATCTGTCGCGATCGCGGCACCCGCCACTCCCCAGTGAAATGAAGCGACAAACAAAAGATCAAGTCCGATATTTAGTACCGATGAGATCAGAAGGAAATACAGTGTCGCCGCACTGTCCCCGATCGCGCGCAGGATCGATGAGAAAATATTATATCCGAATTGAAAGACCAGTCCGAGCGCATACCATCTGAAATACGTCAGGGTCAGATGCAGAAAGCTTTTCGGCACATTCATCACATATTTATAGACCGGATTCGCGAAAATGATTCCCAAAGCCGTCGCGGCGAGTCCTGCGGCCAGCAAAAAGAGAATGCCGGTCGACGCCGAACGGCGCACATTTTCGTCATCGCGCGCGCCGTAAAACTGCGCAACGACGACGCCGTCGCCGGCCGAAAGACCGATCGCGATTGCGAGGAACAGAAAGACAAAACTCTGTGTTGTACCGACTGCCGACAGCGAAGCTTCACCCGCAAAGCGCCCGACGATGATCGTATCGACCGTATTATATAATTGTTGCAGTAAAGACCCCGCCAGCACAGGCAGCGAAAAACGCAGTATGTGCTTCCACGGAGTGCCTTCCGTCATTGTTCTCATATTGTTTCAAAGAATTGCAGTACTCGGCTTCTGTTTATGAAAACTGTTCTTTTGCCTCCCGTACCAGCCGGATCACACGGTCACACCACTCATCAAACTCCGGATCCGCGACCTGAAGCTCCGGATGTGAGAAAACATGATCCAGCGCCCTGCGTACGCCCTGATCGAACCGGACAGAAGTCTTCATATCAGGTACCGCCCGCTTAAGCTTTCGATTGTCAAAGACAACTGATTCTGATTTATCTCCGATCAGGCTCCCCTCGAAATCATAGCCGTACGGTTCACCTGCAGCACTTAAAAACTCAGAGGATACATGGCATGCTTTCAGTTCTACGTGCAATGCATCCGCAATGGTTTGATAGATCTGATTCCAGGTCAGTGTCTCGTCACCCGTGATCTGAAATGCTTCTCCGATCGCATGTCTGTTGGCCATCAGTCCTGTGTATCCGACTGCAAAATCCTCATTAAACGTGACAGTCCAAAGCGAAGTGCCGTCCCCGTGAATAATGACCGGTTTCCCTTCCAGCATACGTTTGATCACCTGGTAGAATCCGTTTTTGCCATGCACTCCGAGAGGAATATGCCGCTCGTCGTATGTATGGCTCGGTCTGACGATCGTAACCGGGAATCCCTCTTCGCGGTATTTTCTCATCAGGAATTCTTCACATTCGATCTTGTTGCGCGAATACTCCCAATATGGGTTCGCAAGAGAGGTCCCTTCAGTGACCACATAGCCCGATGCCGGTTTGTGATATACCGACGCCGAACTGATATAGATATACTGTTGTGTCTTATCCTTGAACAGCCTGTAGTCACGTTCGACCTGATCGACTGTAAATCCGATAAACTCGCCGACTGTATCAAACGTCATATCTTTGATCAGTTCACTGACTGCCCGCTCATCGGATATATCGCAAATGATTTCTTTCACGCCGTCAGGTACGATCTCGCGTCTGCTGCCGCGGTTGAGCAGCCAGACTTCCCATGCCGGATCCTGCGCCAGTTTCTTTGTGATCGCCGAACTGATCGTTCCGGTTCCGCCTATCAATAAAGCTTTCATCATAAACCTCCTGACTCCGCTGCAGGGTCACTTCAGACGCCTGAGCACTTCCAGCAGGAACTCCCACGTGCGCTTCACGCTGGCAGCATCAAGATTCTCCCGCGGTGTATGGATCTCTTTGATATCCGGACCGAATGAGACGCAATCCAGATCCGGGATCTTCCCGGCAAACAGACCGCA
>CACYEU010000211.1 GCA_902773445.1 uncultured Lachnospiraceae bacterium
GGATCATCAGCGAAGTACCGGGGATCAACCGTGTTCTTTACGATTTCACACCGAAACCGCCGGCAACAGTCGAATACGAATAATCGGAAGAGTCTATGATCGAAGAATACAACACCGCGAGAAAAAGCGGGAAAAAAGAGTCAAAAGCAAAGCAGGCAGACGGGGATAACCCCTGTCTGCCTGCTCTTGACGATATGGTATCCAATGCCGATACGCTGAAGCAGCAGGCACTGGGACTGATGGAGATCCCGGTTGAAATGATCGCCGGAACAAAAACGCATGCCAGACAGAATGCATTCGCGCCGGATTTCATGCCGCTTCTGGAACCGGATTCGGAATTCGCCGCGAAGTGGAGCAGTCTGTACAAAGCTCAGATCAACGAAGGATTCAACGACCCGATCAAAGTGTATGAGTACCTTCACAGATTTTATGTCCAGGAGGGCAACAAGCGTGTATCAGTCAGCAAATTTCTTGATATGCCGACGATCATGGCCGATGTGACGCGGATCATTCCGTCCCCGGATGTGATGAAAGAGCACCCGGAATATGCAGAATTCCTGGAGTTCTACAAGGTTTCAGGCATTTACAGTATTGAATGCGGCTTTGCAGGAGCCTATACGGAGATCGCCGAGCTGCTCGGTCTGGATCTTGAGAACACGTGGCCCGAAGATGTCTGCGCGTCGCTGCGGTCGGCCTTCTGGAGATTCTCGGTCGTCTACAGGGAGCTCGCAAGCAAGATGCCTGATCTGCCTGTCGGCGACGCATTTCTGATCTACTTGAGGATCTACATCAAAGACGCTCTGCGGGATCAGCCGAAAGAAGTTGTCACGAAACGTGTGCTGAGGATCCGCAAAGAATTTCTGACAGAGAACAACGAAGATCGGGTCGATCTGGTCGAGTCCTCTGACAAGGCGCTGGGAGCCGGATCACTGATCAAAAAGACCGGCAGTATTGTCGGGAAGGTCATTCCGCCGCTTTCGTATACCACAAAACATCCGCTCAAAGCGGCATCTATCTATACTGACAAATCGACGGATTCGCGGTGGACCGCGGACCACGAACAGGGACGAATGAGGCTCGAAAAGACCTATGACGGTCTGGTCGTGACAAGAGCATATGAGCAGTGTGCGGCCGGCTCGGAGGCATTTGAGGCGGCGGCAGCTGACGCGGCCTCATGGGGCGCCGATGCGGTCTTTACGACGTCGCCGTCTCAGATCAATGACGCGCTTCGCGCCGCGATCGAATACAAAGACATCAAGTTTCTCAACTGCTCGGTCAATCTTGCGCATCAGGCTGTGCGGACCTATGACGCGAAACTGTATGAAGCCAAGTTTCTCGCGGGGCTGGCAGCAGGCGCAGCTTCGGCAGCCGACGGAACCCACAAGATCGGCTACTGTTCGGATGATCCGATCTACGGGACGATTGCTGCAGTCAACGCATTTGCGATCGGAGCCGCGATGACCGATCCGCTTGTGAAAATCTATCTTGAGTGGGAGAGCAAGCCAGATGTCGACTGGTGGTGGAAAATCGTTGACAGCGGGGTCCATGTGATCTCGGCCATCGACTCAAAACACAGCGTTGACGGAAGCGATGCCTACGGACTCTGTTATGTAGAAAAATGCGCCCCGGGCGAGGGCAATGACCTGTCCGGGACCTGTCAGATCACCAATCTGGCTTCGCCGATCTACAAATGGGGACAGCTGTATGAGATCATTGTCAAGACAATGATCGACGGCGTCTACCACGCTGATCCGGTCGATAAAAAGGATCAGGCGACGAACTACTGGTGGGGCATTGATTCAGGCGCTGTCGACATTGTTCTGTCTGAGCATTTGTCTTCATATACAAAACACCTGATCCTGGCGCTCCGGCACTCGATCGCCGACGGGACATTCAGTCCGTTTGGCGGCGAACTCAGAAGCCAGGAAGGACTCGTCAGATCAGAAGACGACGCCCCTCTGACTAGCCGGGATATCATCCTGATGGATTGGCTGAATGAAAATATCATCGGTGAGATACCGCCGATCGATGCGCTGACCGACGAGGCAAAGACGACCGTCAAATTCAGCGGAGTTGACAAGACCAGGAGCGGACCGAAAAGAGGAACATCATGAAGATACTGCTGCTGGCCGACCATGCAGAAAAATCCTTGTGGGATAACTGGTCTTCCCGGACGGCTGACATGCTCTCGGATGTCAGAATGATCCTGTCCGCGGGCGATCTGGATGCAGGCTATCTGGAATTTCTTGTCACAATGTTAAATGTTCCTCTTGTCTATGTGCGCGGCAATCACGACGGATCCTATGAAAAAAGGCCTCCCGAGGGCTGTATCGACGCAGACGGAAGAGTGGTCGAGATCAAATGCAAGTCAGCGGGCACGGTCAGGATTCTTGGCCTCGGCGGTTCGATGCGTTATCATTACGACGCCCCATGTATGTACAATGAGAAGGAAATGCGCAGACGGATCGCGGCGGCCAGGCGGAGTTATTTAAAAGATGTGGTGACAGGGAGAATGAAACGCGGCGGTATCGATATTCTGCTGACCCACGCGCCGTGCAGGGGATACGGAGATCTGGACGATCTGCCGCATCAGGGGTTTGAGTGTTTCAACGATCTTCTGAACCAATTTAAGCCGCGGATCCATGTCTATGGTCATGTACATCAATCATACAGGGGCTTTGAAAGGACGATCATTCATCCGTCCGGCACTGAACTGATCAATGCCAGCGGGCGGTATTTCTATGATTATCAATGAAGAGAGGATAATGTATGCTGATTCTTGTCTGTAATGCCGGAAGCACTTCACTGAAATTTAAATTGTTTGACATGCCGGCCGAAACTGTTATCGCCGAAGCGAAGGTCGAGCGAATCGGACGCCGTGATAACGGCATCTTCACCTACCGGACGCCGGCAGGCGGATACCGGCATCAGGACAGGATCGATATTCCGACTTATACCGAGGGGATCAGGATGTTCCTCGACTGCCTGTTGAGCCGGGATCGGGGAATCGGTGTTCTCGATGACATCGGCAGGATCGAACGTGTCGGGTTCAAGACGGTTCTGGCGCCCGGTTACGGCGTCGCCGTGATCGACAGTGCTGTCGAAGAGAAGATGAGGGAATTCCTTGATGTCGCGCCGGCGCATAACGGACCATATCTCGAAGCTGTGGGTCATTTCAGAAAGCTGCTGCCGGACGCAGTGCTTGTCGGCGCATTTGAAACCGCATTTCATGAGACGATCCCGCTCGAGCGTGCGCTTTATCCGGTTCCGTACGAGTGGTATGAGAGATACGGTTATCGGAAGATGGGTTATCACGGAGCCTCACACAGCTATGTCGCGGAGACGGTTGCCGGATTGTTTGGAAGCACCGGCAAGATGATCTCCTGTCATCTGGGCGGCAGCTGTTCACTCTGCGCGATCGATGACGGGAAGAGTGTCGATACGACCTTCGGTCTGTCTCTCCAAAACGGCATCTGTCACGCGAACCGCTGCGGCGATATCGATGCCTATGTCTTTCCGTTCCTCAAAAACCGAGGATTTTCGGATGAAGAGATCCTGTACGGTTTGGAGAAGCAGGGCGGACTGCTCGGAATATCGGGGATCAGCAATGATATGCGTGAACTGCGCGAGGCTGAGGATGCCGGAAATCAGAGAGCCTCTCTGGCGATCCGGCATTTCATCAACGGTATTGTCAAATATATCGGAGCGTTTTATGCGGAACTCGGAGGACTCGACAATCTGGTCTTTACCGCC
>CACYEU010000212.1 GCA_902773445.1 uncultured Lachnospiraceae bacterium
AAACGCGGCGTCAACCTTTAGCGGCGGACAGATGGCGCTGGCCGGCATCGGCGGCTTGCTGCTGGGCATCGCGGGCGCAACGCTCATATTTGCCAGAAAACGCAGGGAAGATGAAGCCGAAGCGGCATAAAACGAAACGAAGGCTGAAACATGATGCTTAGCTAAGAAAAGAGGAGTCCGTTGGGACTCCTCCTTTTAGATTATTTACTGGGTTTTACTATATTGATTTTGTCAAAATGAGGGATGCTCAGGTTGTCGATCCGCCATTCTTTGTTTTCTTTGATCATAAGAATATCAATGGTTCCCGCAAGCTGTTCCTCGTATTTGAATCCGATCACTGCTTTGGCATTGCCGGAGTCTTTTACGATGTCTTTGACTGACCAGTCGCATTCTGACAACTTGTCAAGCAGAAGCCTGACCAGGGAATGAGAGTCTTCTTCGGATTTCGAAGAAGACGGGGAAAACATGTTCACCAAGGTAGACCCCGTCTGAACAAGCTCGACCTTCTTGAGTGCCTTGTCGGTGAGATAAGGCTTCAAACCGTCAAGGCCTTTCTTTTTCATGTCCAGAAAAGCTTTTCCGAGCACATACTCCGGGCTTATTTTTTTAAATAATCCAACTGCCATAATCTGTATTCTCCTTTCATTTTATGAAATGACTTTTTTAGATATGAAATACATCATTTCCGGTGTTTTTGCCGAACAGGATACGAAATGTCTTTTCGTTTTGCTTCACAAAGTCAAAGAAAGAAGCAGTCGACAAAAGAAGCTGATCCTGATTCTGCCTGTCCAGTATTTGAGGAGGCGTCGGGATCTGACCCAGAATATCCTGCTCGATTTCTTTGAGCAGGTCACACGGATCAGCATAATACTTATAAAATGTTGAGCGATGAACGTCAGCTTCGGCGCAAAGGCTTGTCACAGAGATGGCTGCCAGTTCGTTTTGTTCCAGAAGATCCAGCAGAACATTCTGCAGCAGGCGTTTTGTCATGAGCACACGTCGGTTTGCGGGTTTTTCACTTATGAGACATCCTCTTCAATCGATAAAAGCATCAACTGAATAGTTCGAAAAGCACTAATCCGGCCGCTGATTCCTGCTCTCTTCCAGCGTACGGTTGAGGACAGCGCCGGCAAAGAGGATCATGACGATGATCCGGATCCACAAAAGCATCAGAAAGACTGCCGCCAGTGATCCGTATACGCTCGAAGCGTGGTAAAACCGCGGGATAAAGAACGAAAACAGTTCGGTAAACGCCACCCAGCATACAACCGTGAGAAGAGCTCCGGGAAGCTGACTCTTAAGCTTTCTGCGTTTTGCGGGAAGAACAGCATAGAAAAGCAATACTACCAGAAGCGCAAACGCAATGACGGCCAGCGTGCTGAAATGAAAGATCGAGTCGATATGTTTCCGCGTCGAAATCAGTTCTTCCGGATCGATGTCCTGTGCGGAACAGATGATATCGGCAATCGAGTTTCTGAGCATTTCGAAGACCAGCATCGCCGGAATCAGGATGATCAGCATCAGCGTAAAGAGCAGACGTTTCAGAATACCTCTTATATAGTCTTTTCCTTTGGCAGCCGGTGTTTCTTTTTCCTGCTCGTCGCTTTCAAGATGGTTCAGTCCCTTCTGGATCGCAGAGACGCCTCTGCTGGCTGACCATAAGGTGGTTACGGCTGCTGCCGAAGCCAGAAGACCGCCGGATTGATTTTTCAGGTTTGACACCATCGCTTCAACCAGATTCTTAACAGGTTCAAGATCCGGCAGAATCCGTTCGATAATTTCCGCCACATCCTGTGCCGAGTATCCCGGAAGCAGGTTCACGATGGATATGATCAGGATCATGAACGGAAACAAAGCCGTCACGATCAGCAATGTCGAGTAACCGGAGTACGCCGGCATGCTGTTATCCCGAAACATTTTGATTCCGCGAAGGATCAGTTTTTTTGATCGACCCATATCTGAACCGCCCTGTAAACACTGTAATCTGCTGCTCTTCTTTAGAATCATTATATGCGAGACCGGATCTTTTTTCGACAAAAATTTCATCAGCAGCGAAACTGCTCTCAAAAAACGGGCGGAATCTGTTACAATGTACATAATCAGTCAGATTTGATCAAAGGATGAACCGGTTATTTGCGGACGGGAAGGAGACACTATGGAACAATATACATGTTTAGAACAGGTAATTCAGGATCCGTCACTTGCCATATTGACCGACAGCATAACCAATCAGACAGAGCTCAATCAGGCATTCGTCAGATACAGGATCCTTCCGAAAAAACAGAAGAGGATCTCCAACTATTATTCAAACAAATTTCTGGGGCACAATGTCCCCGAGATGTATGTGCTTTTGAGAGATAAGCTGATCGCCGACAGCGATATTCTCGGTCTGTTTAAAGATGTGCAGCTGCCAAACGAAACTTTTGTGATCTCCGAGCCGGATCTTTATTACAAAGAAGACAGCTTCAATGCGGGAGATACCAACATCTGTTTTATTCTGGGCCATTCGGGAAGCGGAAAATCGATGATGGCAAGAACCCTTGAGGGAGACGATATTGACCATATCGAGCTCGACGATCTGCTTCTCGTCAAGGATCATTTCACGATGGGTGAACTGAAAGACTATTCCGATATGTTCTTCAGCTTTTTTAACGGCGAGGGAGCAAAGTATTATATCGGCGTCGAGGAAAGGGACAATCTCTCCAAGGAAGAGTACGAAGACAAGGTGTTTGTGGACTTCGTTGATTTCGCGATGAAATATGCCAAACAGCACATGGAAAAGAAATATATCATAGACGGGATCTGGCTCTACCTCTATTTCGATGATCCGTCTTTCTTTGAGGATTATGCGGTGTTTATCAAGGGAACATCTTTCCTCAAGTCCAAGATCCGCGCGATGAAGAGAGAGATGAAGAGAGACAAGGAAACTCTTCAGGACAGGAAAGAGATGTTCGGAAGAGAAGCCAGAAACTATTTGCTGGACGAGGATAAGATCAACGCCTATCGCAAATTCTTTGGTGACAGCCCCGACACGGTCCGCAGAGAGGAAGAAAGCGAAGCCTCGAAGCAAGCCGAAGCCGCTGTCAATGAGCTGAATAGTATTAATGTGTGCTTCGTCTTCAATGATGCTGACGGAATCAAAGAGATCATGAAAAGAGCTGAAGAAAGCACAGAACTGTCCAAATGGAACAAAATGAGGATCATCAATGAATGCAAGTTCGCGTTGAACGACCACAGAAAGTAGCTTCTTTTTTGCAGAATACAGACATGAAAACAGAGAGCAAACTGAAATACTGGATCAATGAGTACCGGACGGACCCGGAACTGAAGTCGCGGGTCAGACTGTACTCCGGCGCGCTGCTGAATGCGATATTTGCCGTTTTCAAGATTGCGACCGGAATCATCTACCGCTCGGCGTGGCTGTTGGCAGCAGGGATCTATTTTCTGATCTTTCTGGCAGTCAGGATGCATGTGATCAACCTGGATCTCCGCGTTTTAAAAGGCGGAGCAGACCCTGATCACGAGAAAGAGTGGTCTTTCTACGGAAAGATAGGCTGGCTGATGTTTTTGATGGATCTCGGTCTGTCGGGCATTGTCGTGCAGGTGGTCAAAAATAACGAAGCCAACACGTATCCCGGCATCGTGATCTATATTATCGCCTTGTACGCGTTCTACCGGTATATCACGGCAGTGATCCGGATCATCAAAGGAAGAGACGAAGAACGCGTCTACCTGTCGGCGGCGCGATCGATCGATATGAGCTTTGCAGTCACTGAAATTTTCACGCTGCAGGTGGCGATGCTTTCGCAGTTTGGGCAGGGGCAGGATTTCCGAACAATGAACATTATCACCGGAACGGGTGTCGCGCTGATCGTCGCCGCGATTGCAATCGATATGATCGTGAGGTCAAGGCGTCACAGGAGATGCTGATGACTGCAAGATTTGTCACTTCGAAATCACAAACCGGAGACCAACAGGTCAATCTGTAGCATATAACGGAGGAAAAACAGTGGAAAACAACGAAGAGGGCATTGTCCGCCTTGCCAAACCAATTAAAAAAGGATTGCTGCGTCTGGTATTCAGCAGATTCTTTTTGATCATCCTTCTGCTCATTGTTCAGATCGTCATTTCAGTGGGCGCTTATCTGTGGTTTTTTGATCACCTGCATATCCTGCTGTATATTCAGATCGCGTTCACATTCGTGATGGTTATTTATCTGTTTAACACCCAGATGGATTCTTCAGCCAAACTTACCTGGATGCTGATCATCTCTCTGATCCCGATCGGCGGCGCTTTGATGCTGTTCTTTACGCAGTCGAACATCGGACACCGCATGTCGACGGAGCTGACGAAAAAGCAGATCGATCGCACACGCCATATGCTTTCACAGCCGGAGAATGTACTGAGGGAGATCGAGCATGACGGATCGGGCGTCGATGACTTGAGCAAGTATCTGAATCAGAGCGGTTGTTTCCCGGTGTATGACCATACAAAGGTCACATATTTTGCCCTCGGAGAAGATAAATTCGCCGCCATGCTTAAAGAGCTGGAAAAGGCTGAGAAATATATTTTCATGGAGTATTTCATCGTCGAGGAGGGGTATATGTGGGGCCGCATTCTCGACGTTCTGACACGCAAAGCAAAAGAAGGCGTGGAGATACGCGTGATGTACGACGGCATGTGCGAGATATCGACGCTGCCGGCCGATTACTGGAAGCTTCTCGAAAAACAGGGTATCCGCGCCAGGGCATTTGCCCCGATCAAACCGGTCGTCTCCACGCACTATAATTACCGAGACCACCGAAAGATCCTCGTGATCGACGGAAAGGTTGCGTTCAACGGCGGCGTCAATCTGGCAGACGAGTATATCAACCGCATTGAGCGTTTCGGACACTGGAAGGATACGGCTGTCATGCTGAAAGGCCCGGCCGCGCAGAGCTTTGCGCTGATGTTTTTGCAGATGTGGAATGTTCCCAACAAGGAGGAGCCGGATTATGACACATGGCTGACAGGCATCAACGTCCGGCCGGAACCGGTCAAAGGGTATGTGATGCCCTACTGCGACTGTCCTCTGGACGGCTACAAAGTAGGCGAGTCCGTCTATATGGATCTGCTTTACCGGGCGACCGATTATGTGCATATCATGACGCCGTACCTGATCATCGACGACCGCATGAGGACCGCGCTTCAGTTCGCGGCGGAGCGAGGCGTGGATGTCAAGATCATCCTGCCGGGCATTCCGGACAAAAAAATGGCCTATTCACTTGCGAAAACGCACTATCGGGCACTGCATGATTCCGGTGTGAAGATCTATGAGTATACGCCGGGATTTGTACACGCCAAGGTCTTTGTCAGCGATGACATCAAGGCGGTGGTCGGCACGATCAATCTCGACTACAGAAGCCTGTATCATCATTTTGAGTGCGCGACCTATATGTATAAAACGGATTGTATAGCGGATATTGAGAAAGATTTCCGGAACACTCTCGCAGAGTGCCGGACAGTGACGGCCGAGACGATCAAAAACGAAAAGATCTCTTACAAGATCACCGGAGTGCTGGCAAAAGCGATCGCCCCGCTGATGTGACGGAGCAGACGGCCGGGAAGAGAGCTCTTTGTCACCGGCGGATTTTTCGGCGAATCTTATTCTTCTTGTCAGACACATAA